>PXDE01000191.1 GCA_003566475.1 PVC group bacterium
CTCCGCCCCGGCTTCGGCCTCAACTGGCGCCTCGACTTCGGCACCCTCAAACCCCGCGGGCGATGATCCCGGCCTCGATCCAGGCCGCTCTGGCCTCGCGGAGGGCCGCGCCCCGGTGGGACAGGCCCAGCTTCTCGTCCGGCCCCATCTCGCCGAAGGTCCGGGCGGCGCCGTGGGGCCGGAACAGGGGATCGTAGCCGAACCCCCGGGCCCCCCGGGGCGACGGCTCGATCCGGCCCTTGCAGACGCCCTCCACCGTCCAGATCCGTCCGTCCGGAGCGGCCAGGGCGAGCACGCAGCGGAACCGGGCCGAGCGGTCATCGCAGGAGGCCAGTTCCGCGAGGAGCTTCGCGTTGTTCGCCCGGTCGTCGCCCTGGACCCCGGCATACCGGGCCGACCGGACGCCGGGCGCTCCGCCCAGGGCGGCCACCTCGATCCCGGAGTCATCGGCCAGACACCAGCCTCTGGTGTGCCGGGCGCCCGATTCGGCCTTGAGCAGGGCGTTGGCCACAAAGCTGTCCCCGGTCTCCTCCACCTCGGGAAGGTCGGGCACGTCGCGGAGGCTCAGAAACCGGATGCCCGGCCAGGCCAGAGCGTGCTCGAATTCGGCCAGCTTGCCGAGGTTTCGGGTGGCGATGAGGACGTCCATGCGGGAGGTCATTCCCGGTACACGCAGCCGGCAGTGCAGGTCTCGGCCACCTCGATCTCGGCCAGCAGCGGCAGACGGGGCTTGAGCCGCCGCCAGATCCACCGGGCGATCTCCTCGGCGGTGGGATTCTCCAGGCCCTCGATCTCGTTCAGATAGCGGTGATCGAGCGCGTCATGCACCGGCCCGCAGGCCGCCTTGACGTCCGCGAAGTCCATCACCCAGCCGGCCTGCGGATCCACGGGGCCCTCCACGGTCACCCGCACCCGGTACGAATGCCCGTGGAGCCGGGCGCACTTGTGGTCCGTCGGCACGTTCGGCAGCCGGTGGGCCGCCTCGAAAGTGAAGTCCTTGTAGAGTCGCACGGGTTCCTGGATGAGGGGCCACCGGGAGCCGGACGGCCGGAGAATCGCACCCCCGACTATCGGCGGGCCGGGCCGGTTGCGCAACGCCCAATCCGCCTCCCCGGCGCTGAGGGCGCCAGTGTTCAGGGGTCAGCGGTCAGTCCCCGCCTCTGAACCGTTGGATTCAGCCGGATGAGGGGCGAGACGGCTGGAGCGATCCGACTTCGCCAAGGCGCTACGTCGGACAAGTTGCGGGATGCGCGATACGGGATGCGGGATGTCTGTCCTTGGTCCTTGGTCCGTGGTCCTTGGTCCTTCGTCCACCGACCTTAGTCCCCCACCTTAGTCCTCCCCACCTTAGTCCCTCCTCCCGGGCCTCTGGAATCCTTCAGGTGGCGGAGAATCTTTCGCGCGCCAACGACTTGGTCTGGGGGCAGGGCGCGGGGGCAGGCGCCCCCGTGCCACGTCGGAACCGCAGAATGTCGAATGTCGAACTCCGAAAGTCGAAGGAAGGCACGCGCCGCGATTGCCTCCGCTCCCGCGTCCGGGAGACGACATCACCGCGCCGCCGCCACCGCCTGTTCGGTGAGGTCGGGGCGGCCCTTCCACTTCAGCGTCCGGCCCTGGGGGCTGGCCACTTCGCAGACGTCGTCCTCAAACTCGACCCGGACGGCGGTGGCGTGGTCGTCGAGCAGATCGGCGGGGAGGCGGATGAACAGCCAGCCCGCCTTGCCGAAATTGGCCCGGCCGCCGCTCCGCCGCCATGCCAGCTCCCGGCCGGTGCGGAGGTGGGTGACGCGCTTCACCGGGCTCTGCAGGCCCTTCACCACCAGCTCGTCCCGGGGGGCGTCGTAGGTGGCGAGGTAGAGCACGCCGCCCTTGTGGGTGGAGAACCCGTGGAACAGCCCGGCGGGCAGCCCGGCTTCGCTGCCATGCACCATCTCCGCGTGGGAGGTGATCCACGACCCCAGCCCGGCCATGCGCTCCACCTGGCATTCGGGGATCCCTCCGGCCGCATCGGGGGCCACGTTGAGCAGCAGGTTGCCGCCCATGCCCAGGGTGTCCCCGAACATGCGGACGAGTTCGGAGACCGGCTTGAGGTTCTGGTTGGCCCGAATGCCGTCCCAGTTGTCGCCGGGGGTGGCGCAGAACTCCCACCAGCCCTGAGGCGCGGCCAGGGGGGCGGCGGATTCGGGGGTGCCGTAGTGGCCGAGGGTGATGTGCCGGAGGCGGTTGTTCATGATCACGTGCGGCTGGAGTTCCTGGATCATGGCGGCCAGATCGAGGGTGCGCCACTGCTCGGCGCTGCGCTCCCAGTCGCCGTCAAACCAGAGCAGGTCGATCTTGCCGTAGGCGGTGCAGAGGTGGCGGACCTCGGCGAACATGTCGTCGAGGAACCGCTGCCAGCGCACGGGATCGTCGTGGTCGCCGTACTTGTCGGGGTCGCGGCCGCCGGTCAGGGACGGGAAATCGGGATGGCTCCAGTCGGGCAGGCTGAAATAGAGCCCCACCTTGAGCCCTTCGGCCCGCAGGGCCTCGACGTAGGGGGCGACCAGATCACGGCCGGCCGGGCTGCATGTCGCGGCGGAGAAGGTCGCCTCGGGGCAGTCGTAGAGGGTGAAGCCGATGTGGTGCTTGGTGGTGAGCACGGCGTACTTCGCGCCCCAGGACTTGAACATGCGGGCCCACTCGCGCGGATCGTAGTCGGCGGCGGTGAATCTCGAAGCCTGCTCCATGGCCTGCTCGCGGCGCTTGCCCGGCGTCCATTCGACCATGCCGCCGTCCGGCCCCGGCACCGCCTTGAGCACCCAGTGGATGAACACACCGAACTTCGCGTCGGGAAACCAGGGGGCGATATGGGGCATGAGACGGACTCCGGGTTGAAGGTTCAGCGCGGCAGTATGCCCGAACGGGGCGGAAGGGGGAAGGCGGGGGCGTAGGTCCGGCTTGTCCCGCCGCCCGTTCTGGCCTCTAAATGGGCGGGCAACCCACGGAGGACGGCATGGCGGACACAATCTATCTTGCGCTGGACCTGGGCGCGGAGAGCGGGCGGGCGATGGCCGGGCGGTGGAACGGGGCGACCCTGTCTCTCGAGGAGATCCACCGCTTTCCCAACCGGGCGGTGGAGCTGCCCGACGGCTGGCACTGGAACACCCTGGGGCTCTACGAGTCGGTCCGCGACGGCATCCGCAAGGCGGTGGCCACTCATGGCAAGGCGGTCCGCAGCCTGGGGCTCGACACCTGGGGTGTGGATTACGGGCTGCTCGACGCCGAGGGAGGCCTGGTCGGCCTGCCCTACCAGTATCGCGACGCCCGCACCCGGGGCCTGCTCGACGAGGTGCTGGCGACGGTGCCCCGGGCCGAGATCTACGCGGCCACGGGGATCCAGTTCATGGAGATCAACACCCTCTACCAGATCCTGGCCACGACGCGGCAGGCCCCGGACGTCCTGACCGTGGCCGACCGGCTGCTCCATACCCCGGACCTGTTCAACTTCTGGCTCACCGGCGAGAAGGTCTCGGAGTACACCATCGCCTCGACCAGCCAGTGCCTGGACGCCACCACCCGCGACTGGGCGACCGGCCTGCTGGGCCGGCTGGGGATCCCGTCCCGGCTGTTCGGCCCGCTGGTGGCCCCGGGCTCGGCCATCGGCCCGCTGCGCGACGCGGTGGCCCGGGAGGTGGGGGCGGACCTCGAGGTGATCGCCCCCGGAGGCCACGACACCGCCTGCGCGGTGGCCGCCGTGCCCGCCACGGCCGAGAACTGGGCCTACCTCAGCTCCGGCACCTGGTCGCTGATCGGCGTCGAGCGCCCGGCGCCCATCCTCACCCCCGAGGCCATGGCGGCGAACTTCACCAACGAGGGCGGGGTGTGCGGCACCATCCGGTTCCTCAAGAACATCATGGGCCTGTGGCTGGTCCAGGAATGCCGCCGCGACTGGGCGGAAGCGGGGCAGGCCATGGACTACGACGAGATCACCCGGATCGCCGAGGAGGCGCCGCCGTTCACGGCGGTGCTCGACGCCGAGGATGCGGCGTTCCTGGCCCCCGGGGACATGCCGGAGCGGATCCGGACCTGGTGCCGCGAGCATGGGCAGACCGCGCCGGAGACCCCGGGGCAGATCGTCCGCACCGCGCTGGAGAGCCTGGCCCTGAAATACCGGCAGGCGGTGGAGGGGATGGAGGCGATCACCGGCCGCCCGGTGGACGTGCTCCACATCGTGGGCGGGGGCACCCGGAACCGGCTGCTCAACCAGTTCACCGCCGACGCCCTGAACCGCCCGGTGGTCACCGGCCCGGTCGAGGCCACGGCGGCGGGGAACGTGCTCATGCAGATGGTGGCCGACGGCGAACTCGAGGGCCTGGCCGATATCCGCCGGGTGGTGGCGGCGTCGTTCGAGACCGAGACCTGGGAGCCGCAGGCGCCGGAGGCGTGGGCGGAGCCGTATCGGAGACTGGTGGGAGCGGAGTAGAGGACGCGGCCTATTCCACGGTCACGCTCTTCGCCAGGTTCCGGGGCTTGTCGATGTCGGTGCCGCGGGCCTTGGCCGCGAAGTAGGCGAGGAGCTGGAGGGCGACCACGTTCACCAGGGGACTGAATTCCTCGAGGGTCTCGGGGACGAAGATGACGTCCTCGGCCACCTCGGCGATGGCCCGGTCCCCATCGGTGGCGAGGGCGATGATCCGGCCGTGGCGGGCCTCGACCTCGCGGAGGTTGGACACCATTTTGTCGTACACCTCGTCCTCGGTCCGGGTGCAGATGCAGACGACCGGGAGGTACTCGTGGATGAGGGCGATGGGGCCATGCTTCATCTCCCCGGCCGCGTACCCCTCGGCGTGCTGGTAGGAGATCTCCTTGTTCTTGAGGGCGCCCTCGAGGGCGGTGGGGACATTGAAGCGCCGGCCCAGATAGAGGGAGCTGGGGCCGTCGTGGTGCTTGTCGGCGATGCGCTCGATGGCGTCCTTGCGCTCGAGGACGTAGTGGATGGCGTTGGGGACGGCGCGGAGGGCCTGGAGCCGCCGGCGGATCTCGGGCTCCTCGAGATCGCCGCGCAGCCGGGCCAGGTGCAGGGCGAGCAGCACGAAGGAGAGGAGCTGGGTGGTGTAGGCCTTGGTCGAGGCCACCCCGATCTCGGGCCCGGCCTGGGTGTAGAGCACGCCATCGCACTCCCGGACCAGGGAGCTGTCATGCACGTTGCAGATGCTCACCACCCGGCAGCCCCGGCTGTGGGCCATGCGCACGGAGGCCAGGGTGTCGGCGGTCTCGCCGGATTGGGAGACGGCCAGGAGCAGAGTCCGCCCGTCGACCTTGGGCCGCCGGTAGCGGAACTCGCTGGCCAGCTCAATGTCCACCCGCAGGGAGGTGAGGTGCTCGATGAGGATCTTCCCGTACATGGCGGCGTGGAACGCGGTGCCGCAGGCCACGGCGAAGATGTGGTCGAGCCCCTTCAGCGTCGCCTCGTCGAGATGGAGGTCGGGCAGCAGGATCCGCCCGTCCGCGTCGACGTGCTGATGAAGCAGGTCGCGGAGAATCCGGGGCTGCTCGTGGATCTCCTTGAGCATGAAGGTCTCGAAGCCCGCCCGGTCGGCGGACTCGGCCGAGACCGTGACGTCCTTGACCTCGAACGGGGCCGGGCGGCCATCGAGGTCGAACACCTCCACCCCGGCGGCGGTGAGCCGGGCGATCTGCCCGTCCTCGAGATAGATCACCTTGCGGACGCGGTTGACGATCGCGGGCACGTCGCTGGCGATATAGGTCTCGCCCTCGCCGACGCCCACGATCAGGGGGCTGCCCAGCCGCGCGGCATAGACGACCTCCGGCTCGCCGGCGAGCAGGATGCCCAGGGCGTAGGCCCCCCGGGCCTTCCGGAGGGCGGCCGCGATGGCGTCCAGTCCCGAGGCCGCTCCGTCCGCGACCTCGCGCTGGATGAGGTGAGGCAGGGTCTCGGTGTCGGTCTCGGACTGGAACCGGTGTCCGGCGGCGGCCAGCTCCTCCCGCAGCTCGCGGTAATTCTCGATGATGCCGTTATGGACCACGGCGATGCGGCCATCCGGGCTGAGATGCGGATGGGCGTTGGCTTCGGAGGGGGCGCCGTGGGTGGCCCAGCGGGTGTGGCCCACGCCGACCGAGCCGGCCAGGGGCGAATCGGCCAGGCGGGCTTCCAGGGCGGCCAGGCGGCCCACGCTCCGGGCCACGTGCAGGCCCGAGCCGTCGTGTACGGCCAGGCCCGCCGAGTCGTAGCCGCGGTATTCCAGCCGCCGGAGTCCGTCCAGCAGACGGGGGGAGGCCGCCTCCGGTCCCACATAGCCCACGATTCCGCACATGGATCAGCCCTCCTCGGTGACGTGACCGCCGAACCGTACTGGAGCCGCCGCCGGTTGACTACCCCGGATCTCCGGAGGCCCGACGGGGCCAAACGCAAACCGGGCCTGCCCCCGAGGGGACAGGCCCGGCCGGTCGTTAGCTTGATTCAGGTATGGGGATCAGGGATCCAGAACCGCGTTCGTGACCATGGTCGCGGCGTCGTACATGTTCGTCCATTCGCTCCGGATCACTTCCGGGGTCATGAACAGGGCCGAGCCGCCCACCGTGGCCACCACGAGACCGTCCAGCCGGAACGGCTGAATGTTCTGCAGCGGGTCGGGCGCGGTGTTGTTGAGCTGGTTGTAGGTGGTGGGGATGTTCTTGGTCACCACCAGCGGCGTGGTCGCGGCCTCTTCGGCCGAGAGCCCCGCAATCACCTGCCAGGCGTTGCCATCGGCGGTGAGGGCCGTGGCCGGACCGCTCTCCTTCGGGACGCCCGCGCCGCCGAAGAACCCGGCCTGCACGTTCAGGTACCCGTTGGTCACCAGTCCGTGGAAGAACTGATGGGAGTTCAGGGTGGTGTTGGCCGGGGGCATGGACCCGGTCGCTGTCACCAGCGGATCCTGGAGCGAGCCGCCCGTCATGGCCTGGGCGATGCTCCGCCCGTTGGCGATCATTTCGGTGCGGCGCGCGCGGGCCAGCCCGCCGAGCACGGCCGGGGTGAGGATGGCCGCCAGAATGAGGATAATGGCGATCACCACCAGCAGCTCGATCAGGGTGAACCCCTGCTTTCTGTCTCTGCGTAGCGTTGTCATGGGTTGGTTTCTCCGTTTGGGTTGGGTGTTCGGCCGTCCGGCCGCTGTCTCGGCCGTTCGGCTTTGACCCGATACTAAGGTCGCACACCCCGAGCCCCCCGTAAAGCGAAAAACCGGGCGCCGGGCGCATTCGAGACGATGCCGACAACCCTTTGATGGCAAGTCGGTTCCGCCCTGGTCTCCAGGCTGCACCCGCCGGGCGCCGACGAATCCGGACCTTTATTTCCGAGACTCCCTCCTCCTCGGATCCCCCCAAAGGGCATGCGTGAAGGTAGTGCCTGCCTGTGATCCGGATCCGGAGCGTGCCCGGAAGCGCGGCGTCTCCGGCCGGGAGCCGGGCCCCCATGGCGTCGGGCGGGGCGTCGATTCGGAGGCGGCGGCGAGCGCAGCCCCGCAGGGGCTGGTCCCCGGCGGCCGAATTTTTGGCTTGCCAGCAGGGTGGTGGGAGGGTGCAGAGTCTCACCCGTTTTGCCGCGCCGGGCCTGGAGGTCCGGCGCCCGTCACCGCCGATAGGGAGTGCCATGGGCAGGAATCTGGTCATCGTGGAGTCGCCGGCCAAGGCGAAATCGATCGGGAAATACCTGGGCAGGGACTATCAGGTCCTGGCCTGCTACGGCCATGTCCGCGACCTTCCGGACAAGGGGCTGGGTGTGGACATCGACAAGGGGTTCGAGCCCACCTACGTGGCGCACAAGAAGAAGATCCGGGGCAAGGATCCCATCGCCGAGATCCGCAAGGCGGCCCGGGAGGCCGACGCCGTCATCCTGGCCCCCGATCCCGACCGCGAGGGGGAGGCGATCGCCTGGCATCTGGAGGAGATCCTGAAGCGCAAGGGCGACCCGGCGGACCGGTTCCAGCGGGTGACCTACAACGAGATCACCCCGCGGGCGGTGAAGGCGGCGTTCGGCCGGCCGGGACGGATCGACCTGGCGAAAGTCTCGGCCCAGGAGGCCCGGCGGATCCTCGACCGGATCGTGGGCTACGACACCAGCCGCCTGCTCTGGCGGGCGGTGAAGGGCGGCCGGGGGGCGGGACGGGTGTTCACGGTGGCCCTGCGCCTGGTCTGCGAGCGGGAGGCCGAGATCGAGGCCTTCACGCCCGAGGAATACTGGATCCTCGGGGCCGAGGTCCGCAAGCAGGTGGATCCGCGCGACCCGTTCCCGGTCCGGCTCAGCCGGATCGACGGGGAGAAGGCGGAGATCCGGGGGGCCGAGGCGGCCCAGGCGGTGCGCGGGGATCTGGACGGGCGCCCGCTGCGGGTGACCTCGGTGACCACCCGCGACACCCGGCGCCGGCCGCGGCCGCCCTTCATCACCAGCACCCTGCAGCAGGCGGCCAACAGCCAGTTCGGGATGACCCCCACCCGGGCCATGCAGGTGGCCCAGCGCCTGTACGAGGCCGGGCACATCACCTACATGCGCACCGACTCGCCCGCCCTGTCCCAGGACGCGGTGGCGGCCTGCCGACGGGAGATCGAGTCGCGGTTCGGCCGCGAGTACCTGCCCGAGTCGGCGCCGGCCTACGCCGGGCGGGCGGGGGCCCAGGAGGCCCACGAGGCCATCCGGCCCACCGACCTCGCGCGGGATCCGGCCTCGCTGGAGCTGTCCGCCGACGAGGCCCGGGGGTACCGGGCGATCTGGGAGCGGACCCTGGCCAGCCAGATGGCCCCGGCGGTGATCTCGGTGCGGCAGGTCGAGGTCGAGGCCGTCCCGCCCCGGCCGGACGCCCGCACCTTCCTGTTCCGGGCCTCCGCCTCCGAGGTGAAGTTCCCCGGCTATCTCAAGGTGTCCGGGGCGGGCGACGCGCCCGGGGTCAGCGACAAGGACGCCGAGGAGGGGGCCACCGACCAGCTCCCCCCTCTGGCCGAGGGCGAGACCCTGGACGTTCTGAACTGGCTCGAGGAGCAGAAGTTCACCCAGCCTCCGCCCCGCTACTCCGAGGCCACGCTGGTCCGGGCCCTGGAGGAGAACGGGGTGGGCCGGCCCAGCACCTACGCCCCCACCGTGTCCAAGCTGGTGGACCAGGACTACGCCGCCCGGGAGAAGCGGACCCTGCGGCCCACCGACCTCGGCCGCCAGGTCCACGCCTGGTGCGTCTCCCATTTCCCGGACCTCTTCAAGGCGGAGTTCACGGCCGAGATGGAACGGCAGCTCGACCAGATCGAGGCCGGCGAGCTCGAGCGGCTGGCCATGCTCACCGCCTTCTATGACCGCTACAAGGGCTGGCTGAGCCAGGCCAAGGAGGCCCGCCACGCCGACCCCGGCGAGGTCGGGGAGCTGCTCGGGCTGCTGGAGGCGGTCGAGACGTGGTCGCCGCCCTCCACCCGGGGCAAGCGGACCTACGACGACCGCAAGTTCGTGGAAGAGATCCGGGCCCAGGCCGAGGCGGGGGAGAAGGAGGTCACCGAGAACCAGCTCGCCCAGCTCAAGCGGCTGGCCGCCAAGTACCGGACGCAGATCCCCGACTTCGACGCGGCGGTCTCCCGGCTCGGGCTGGGCCCCTTCGTCGAGCAGGCGAAGAAGAACGAGAAGCCGCCCCGCGAGACCACCCCGCGCAAGCTGGAGCTGCTGGGCAAGGTGACCTTCGACCCGCCCCGTCAGGTCGGCCGCCGCACCTACGACGACAAGGCCTTCTTCGAATCGCTGCGGAGCCAGGTCGCCGGGGGCCGGCGCCTGTCCGAGAAGCAGCTTCTCTACCTGGACCGGCTGGTCCAGAAGTACGCGGCGCAGATCCCGGAGTTCGAGGCGGAGCGGGAAACCCTGGGCGTGGAGGCCCCCGCCGCCGAGCGCGAGGCCCTCGCCCCGCTGGTGGAGATGATCGGCCATATCCGCGAGTTCAACCCGCCGGTGACCCGGGGCAAGCGCACCTTCGACGACCAGGAGTTTCTCACCTCGATCTCCCGTCAGTTCAAGGAGCGGGGCACTCTGAGCGACCGGCAGGTGGCCGCCCTCAAGAAGGCCCTGGCCTCCTACGCCAGCCAGATTCCGGACTATGTGGCCCGTCGCGAGGAGCTGGGCCTGCCCCCGGCCCGGGTGGCCCGCAAGCCCAGGACGTCCGGCGCGGAGGCTCCGGCCGATGCCCCGGAGGCGTGACCCGGCGTCGGCCCGGGATCCCCGGATCGCGGCGTTCGCGGAGCATCTGCGGGGCGAGCGCAACGCCTCCCCGCACACTCTGGACGCCTACCTGCGCGATCTCGCCCAGTTCGCGGCGTCGGCCTGGCCGGACCGCGGGGGTCGCCCCGGGGCCTGGGAGGAGGTCGACCGATACCAGGCCCGTCGGTTTCTGGTGGAGCTGGCCGAGCTGGGCAGCGCCCCCGCCACCACCCGGCGCAAGCTGTCCAGCCTGCGCTCGTTCTACCGGTTCCTGATGCGCGAAGGGGTGGTCGCCAGAAACCCGTTCCGCCGCCTTCCCGCCCCCAGGGTCGGACGCCGTCTCCCCGAGGTGCTGAGCCCGGCCGAGGTCGGGCGCCTGCTCGCCGCCCCCGCCCGGCCCAAGGCCCGCCCGGAACGCACCTTCGGCCTGCCCGAGGCCTGGTTCGACTACGTGTCCCTCCGCGACACCGCGGTCCTGGAGCTCCTGTACAGCACGGGGATGAGGGTCGGCGAATGCACCGGACTGGTCGACCGTCGGCTCGATCTGCTGGGGGGGGCCGCCATCGTGCTGGGGAAAGGCGGCAAGGAGCGGATGTGCCCCATCGGCCGCCCCGCCCTCGTCGCGGCCCGCAAGGCGCTCGCGGCCCGCGACGCCTTCCTCGAGGCCATCGGACAGGCGCCCGCCCCCCCCGACCGGCAGCCGGTGTTCGTCAACAAGCTGGGCACCCGGCTCACCTCCCGCTCGGTGGAACGGATCATGGAGACCTGCCTGGGCCTGGCCGGCCTGCCGCCGGGCTACTCCCCCCACTCCCTCCGGCACAGCTTCGCCACCCACCTGCTCGACGCCGGGGCCGATCTGCGCTGCGTCCAGGAGCTGCTGGGCCACACCAGCCTTTCCACCACGCAGATCTACACGCATGTTTCCGTGGAGCGACTCAAGGAAGTCTACCGGCAGGCCCATCCCCGCGCATGATCTGGTTCCTCTACAACACCGTGTTCGTCCTGCTCGGTCTGGCCGTGCTGCCGGGCTACCTCCTGCGCATGGTGCGCCGGGGCGGCTACCGCCGCGGCTTCCTCGAGCGCCTGGCCCACTACCGCCCCGCCGTCCGGGAGGCCCTGGCCGCCCGTCCGGATCGGATCTGGATCCATGCCGTGAGCGTCGGCGAATGGGCGGTGGCCCGACGGCTCATGGAGGCGTTCCGCCAGCTCGACCCCGACGTCGCGTTCGTGGTCAGCGTCACCACCTCCACCGCCCGGCGGCTGGCCGAGGCCCGGCTCCGCGACCCCGACGTGCTCATCTACTTCCCGGTGGACCTGCCCGGCGTGATGAACGAGGTGTTCGACCTCGTCCGGCCGCGGGCCCTGGTGCTGGTGGACGGCGAGTGGTGGCCCAACCTGCTCCGGACGGCCGCCCGCCGCGAGGTGCCCGTGTTCCTGGTCAACGGCCGGGTGTCCGAGCGCTCGTTCCGCCGTTTCCTCCGGTTCCGCGGGCTCACCCGCCGCCTCCTGCCCGGGCTGGCCGCCGCCCACATGCAGTCGGCCGCCGACCGGGAACGGCTGGTCGCCCTCGGCGCCCGTCCGGAGGCGGTGACGGTGCCCGGCAGCGGCAAGTACGACGTGGTCGATCCCGGCGATCCTCCCGCCGCCGATTTCCTCCCCCGGCTCCGGCGGGCCGGGATCGATCCCGACAGTCACCTCGTCCTGGTCGGTGGCAGCACCTGGCCGGGGGAGGAGGCCGCCCTGGGCCGCCTGGTGCGCGATTTCCGCGACGAGGTTCCCGCGTTGCGCCTGGTGGTGGTCCCCCGGCACGCCGAGCGGGCCCGGGAGGCCGTGGCCGACCTCGAAGCCCTCGGGCTGAGCGTGATCCGCTGGCGGAGCCTGCCCGAGACCGCCCGGCCGCCCGGCTCCGAACCCCCGGTGCTCGTGGTAGACACCACCGGAGAACTCCCCGCCTTCTACCGCGTGGCCGACGTTGTCTTCGTGGGCAAGAGTCTGACCCGTCGGGGCGGGCAGAATCTGCTCGAGCCGGTGGTGTTCGGGAAGCCCGTGGTGGTCGGCCCCCACATGGACAACTTCCGAAGCGTCGTCGAGGATCTGGCCCGCGAGGGCGGCGTGGTCCAGGTGGCCGACGAGTCCGGACTGCGCGAGGCCCTGCACGCGCTGGCCATCGATCCCGCCCGCCGTCGGGACGCCGGCCTGGCCGGTCAGCGGGTGCTCCGGGCCCAGGCGGGCGCCCTCGCCCGCACCGCCGAGGCCGTCCACCGCCAGCTCGCCGCCCGCGCCCCGCGCTGACGCCCCCCTCCCGCTGCGTTTTCCCTCACCTGGGTCCGTCAAACCAGATGTCCGATCAGACATCTGGTTTGACGACTATGCTCCGGAGTTCGGGCGCGCACCTCCCGCATCCCGCATCGCGCATCCCGCATCCCGCAACGTGTCCGACGTAGCGCCTTGGCGAAGTCGGATCGCGTCGGCCGTTTCACCTGTTATCCGGCTGGCCCTCCGTGCCCGCGGCCTTTACCGACCCCTGACCCCTCCCCCCCGCCATATGCCTCGCCTGGCGCCAGACGGCCTGCCAGGGAAGGTCGCGGCGACCGGCCGAGACCCAGATAATGGAAGGATTGGCGAGGGCGGCGAGCAGGGATGCCCGGGGGGCGCGGTCGTTCCAGGCCATCTCGGCCGCGCTGGCGTAGCGCCCGGCCCGCTTTGCATCGCCGGCGGCGGGCAAAGGGTCAGACCCCGCCACCACGGCGATTCCGTTCCGCCGGGCGGCCTGGAACCATCGCGGCTCGGGAAGGCCGAGGCTGCGGATGGCCACGTCGCCCAGCGCGAGGCGGCCGGAGGCGGCCGCGGCCAGGGCCCGTCCCACCGCCGCCCCCCGGGGGCCCGTCCACTTTCCGGGCGACCAGGGGAGGATGGGCACCGATCCCGCCGCCCGCACCGCCTCCAGCGTGGCCTCGAGATCCTGACCGTCATCCACATGCGTCAGAACCCCCGCGGCCAGCACTTCGAGCCGCTCGGCGGTGACGATCTGCCGTCCGGCCACGAGATCGAACGCCCGTCCGCCGGTCTCCACCCGGAACGCGCCGCGCTCGTCGGCCGGGCTCACCGTGAACCCGGTCCCCGCGGGGAGGGCATCCGACCACGCCGCCAGCCGATCCTCGCCGACCCGCTCGGCGAGCACCGCCAGCCCGCGCCAGGGCCGGTTCGCGCTTGTGAGCCCGACGCGCCTCCGATAGCTTGCGGCACAGGCGGCGAGGCCCCGGGCGGCCCCCGCGAAAAACCGCGCCAGCGGATAGGACGGATACAGATGGACGTGGGTGTCGGCAATGACCAGCATGAAGCGACTCCGGGCTCGGCCGGAGGGAAGATAGCGGCGAAGGCGACGTCGGAGCAAGCCTCGGACGCCTTCCCCGAAACCGCCGACATCGAGACCTCGACCGACGCCTACGCCGCCCGCTTCGCCGGCCCCGCCGGCGCCTGGATGCTGGAGGTGCAGGAACGGATCACGCGCCGGCTTCTGGGCCCCCATGCCGGCGGCACGGTGCTCGATGTGGGCGGCGGCCACGGCCAGCTCGCGGTGCCCCTGGCCCGCGCCGGATGGGACGTCACCGTGCTGGGCAGCGCGCCGTCGTGCGCCCATCGGCTGGCCCCGGTGAAGGACCGGGTGAACTTCCAGGTCGGGAACGTCATCGCCCTCCCCTTCGCCGACCGGGCCTTCGACGTGGCGATCTGCTTCCGGCTGCTCACCCATTGCCAGCGCTGGCCGGACCTGGTGCGGGAGCTGTGCCGGGTGGCCCGGGCGGCGGTGATCGTGGACTACCCGACCAGTCAGAGCGTCAACGCCATCGCCCCCGCCCTGTTCGGGGCCAAGAAGAAGGTCGAGACCAGCACCCGCCCCTGGCGGCTGTTCCGGCACCGCGAGGTCCGGGCAGCCTTCGCGGCCTCCGGCTTCCCCCTGGCCGCGCAGGGCAAACAGTTCTTCCTGCCCATGGTCCTCCATCGGATGCTCAAGTCGCGCCCGCTCTGCGCCGGTCTCGAGGCCGTCCCCCGCGCCCTCGGCCTCACCGCGCTGGCCGGCTCGCCGGTGATCGCGGAGTTCCGCAGAACAGACTAAGTTGACTAGACTAGACCTGCGGCCTATGGTGTCCGCATGGAAACCTTCAACATGCACGAGGCGAAGACCCACCTCTCCCGGATCGTCGCCCGGGTGGCCCAAGGGGAGTCGGTGCTGATCGGGAAGGCGGGGAAGCCGGTGGCGGTGTTGAGTCCCTATGCCCCGGCCGCCGCCCGTCGGAAGCCCGGGGCCTTCAAGGGAAGGATCTGGATGTCGGAGGACTTCGACGCACCGGACGAGACGCTGGCCGACGAGTTCGAATCCGGACCGGCCGACGGACCATGACCCTCCTGCTGGATACCCATGTGCTTCTGTGGTGGCTGGCTGACGACCCGCGGTTGACCCGCGCCGCGCGCGACCTTGTCGCCGACCCGGCCCATCGCCTCATGGTCAGCGCCGCTTCGGCGTGGGAGATCGCCATCAAGTCGGCCCGGGGCAAACTGCGTATCGCAAGCGGCTGGGACCGGGCGCTGCTCGAGCAAGGCTTCGAGGAACTTCCGATCCGGTTCGCCCATGCCCGGGAGGCGGGCGCCCTGCCCCATCTTCACCGCGATCCGTTCGACCGGATGCTGGTCGCCCAGGCCCGGGTCGAGGGGCTTTGCCTGGTGACCTTCGATCCCGCCGTCCGCAGCTACCCGGTGGCCACGCTGCCGGGCTGAGGGGCGGAGGATGGCCTGGGGCAGGGATCCGCCGTGACGGTGGCGTGGAGGCAAGGGGAGGGGAGGATGGGGGCCACGCGATCTCCGGACGGACTATCCGGGATCCTCCGGCCCCACCCAGAAGTGCGGGTTGTGGGCCAGAGCCACCCCGCCGAATCCGTGCCCGTCCGGGGACACCCCCGCGTCCTCGGCCAGGGATGCCCGCCCGTACAGGCCCAGCCAGGTGCCGTTCAGGGTGAAGAACGCCACCACGGGCGGCGACGGCATCCGGGGCAGGCCCAGGCCCTGCTCGTAGAACCGGACCGACCGCTCCAGATCGCTCACCCCGAGGGTGATCATGCTGATGCGGGGCCTCATCGAACCCGTCTCCTTTCCCTGAATCGTGCCCGCGCGTCGAGACCGGCTACCTCGCGGCCCGAACCTCGTCCCAGATCCGGGTGTACAGGGCGTTGGCCTCGCCGAGATCCTCGATGAACTCGCACTTGGCCAGCAGCTCGGGATCCCCGTGGAGCAGGAAGAAGATCACGGGATCGCTCAGGAAATCGTCGTCGAGCAGCTCGTAGGCGGCCATGTTGGGGCAGTGGTAGTAGTTGTACTCCATGTTCTGGGCCGCGATCTCGGGACGGTGGAAGAAATTGATGAAGGCATGGGCCAGCTCGACCTGGCGGGCCCCCGCCGGGATGGCCATCTCGTCGGCCCACAGCGACCCGCCCTCGCGGGGCACCGCGTAGCGGACCTCCTCCACCTCGTCGTCCTCGCGGATCATGATGATGTCGCCGCTGTAGCCCTGGACCACCACCAGCTCGGCGCTGGCCAGGCTGTTGCGGTAGCCCTCGCTATCGTAGCGGGCAAGCTGGGGCTTCCAGGCCTTCAGCAGCTCGCCGGCCGCCGCCAGCTCGCCGGGGTCGGTGGAGTTGAGGCTGTAGCCAAGGGTCTTGAGGGCCGCCCCCATGGCCTCGCGCATGTCGGCCAGCATGGACATCCGGCCCCGGAACTCCGGGTTCGCGAACACGGTCCAGCTCGCCTCGAAGTCCTCGGGCACCCGGTCGGTCCGCCAGCCCAGGCCGGTGGTCCCGAACATGTAGGGCACGCTGTAGGCGTTGTCGGGGTCGGCCGAAATGGCCCGGAATTTGGGGTCGAGATGGACCAGGTTGGGGAGCTGCTCGCGGTCGAGGGGAATCAGCATGTTCTCCCGCCGCATCAGATGCACCATGTAGGTGGTGGGGAAGATCACGTCGTACCCGGTGGCCCCGGCCCGGAGCTTGGCGTAGAGCTCCTCGTTGGAGGCGAAATTATCGATGCGGACCCGGCAGCCGAATTCGCGCTCGAACTGTCTCACCACGTCCATGTCGAAGTAGTCGGCCCACGTGTACACGTGGAGCACAGGCCGGCGGCTGCCGCAGGCGGTGGTTCCCAGAATGGCCGTCAGCGCGGCCAGCGCGATGCCCAGATACCGTTTCATGCCGGGGTTCTCCTTTGGGTTGCCCGTTGCACCATCCAGACGGAGACGAAGGTTAGGGCAATCAGCACCGTGGATAAAGCGTAGATCACGGGGGGGCGGCCGTAACGGATCATGCTGTACACGGAGATGGGCAGGGTGGTCGCCCCCGGGCCGGCCACGAAGAAGGTGATGACGAAGTCGTCGAGCGAGATGGTGAAGGCGAGCAGGGCCCCGGCCAGGATGCCCGGCCCCAGCAGGGGCAGGAGCACCCGGACCACGGCCTGGGTCCGGGTCGCCCCCAGGTCGTAGGCCGCCTCCATCAGGGTCTCGTCGAACTCCTGGAGCCGGGCCAGCACCACCAGGGCCACGTAGCTCAGGCAGAAGGTGACATGGGCGAGCACGATGGAGGCCCGGCCCAGCCGGAACCCCACCGAGGCGAAGAACAGGAGCAGGCTGATCCCCATCAGCACGTCGGGCACCACCACCGGCGCGTAGACCAGCCCGTAGTGGATCCGCTGCATGCGGGTGCGGAACCGGTGCAGGGCCAGGGCGGCCACCGTGCCCAGCACCGTGGAGAGGAGGGTCACCACCGCCCCGATCTGCAGCGAGGTGCTTAGCGCCTCCATCACGTTCCGATCCCGGACCAGGCGCACGTACCACTGGAGGGTGAAGTCGCCCCGCACCCCGATGGTCCGCGAGGTGTTGAACGACCCCAGGACCAGGATGAGGATGGGAAGGTAGAAGAACACCAGCACCAGCAGGGTGGTGACCCGGGGCAGCCAGCCCGCCTTCATCGCCCCGCCTCCGACCCCGGCCGCCGCAGCACGGCCAGCAGGGGCACGAACACCGCCACCGTGAGCAGCGAGGCCAGGGCCGCCGCCTCCGGCCAGTTGCGGTCGGTGAAGGCCCGCTGGGTGATCTTGTTGCCCACCATCACCGAGCGCGTCCCGCCCACCAGGTCGGGGATCAGGTAGGAGCCCAGGGCGGGGATCAGCACGAGCAGGGCGGCGACCCCGAGGCCGCGGCGGATGCCGGGCAGGAACACCCGGACGATGGCCGAGAACCGAGAGGCCCCGAGGTCGCGGGCCGCCTCGAGCAGGCCGAAGTCGAACGAGTCGGCGGCTGCGTAGATGGGCAGGATGGCGAAGGGGAGGTAGGTGTAGACCAGCACCAGCAGCACCGCCTCGGGGCGGTTCAGCAGGGAGACCTCGGGGCCGATCAGGCGGAGGGCGCCGAACAGGTGGCGGATGAGTCCGTCGGGATGGAGCAGCACCTTCCAGGCGAAGATGCGGACCAGGAAGTTGGTCCAGAACGGGACCACCACCAGGGTCAGCAGCCAGGCCCGGGTCCGGGCGGGGGCCCGGGCCATGGTGTAGGCCACCGGGGTGCCCAGGAGCAGGCAGATCGCGGTGGCCGCCCCGCTGATCCACGCCGTGCGGGCGTAGATCGCGTAGTACTCCGGCTGGAACACCCGTCGCCACGACTCCAGGCTCCAGCCCTCGCCGACCCCGCCCAGCGGGTTGGCCGGGCGGAAGCTCAGGACCAGGATATACGTGGTGGGAATGGCGAAGAACACCACCAGCCAGCCCAGCGATGGCGCGGACATCGTCCATTCGCGCCTGCGCATGCCATGCCCCGCCCCGCCCCGCCGACCATCCATCCGCACCTCCGCGATCCGCGCCCCAGCGCTCGGCCCGGAGTGTCCTCCCTTCGAGCCTGCGGATCAAGGCGCGATCCGCCCCGCAGTTGACTTGCGCGGGGCCTGGTGCAAGATCGGAGACACGACTCGTCAACCTCCACCTCGCGCCCCCGTCCCACTCCGCCATGCCCCCGCCCCCCCCATCCCGACTGCTGATCGTCCAGTGCGCCGCCCTGGGCCACGACCTCGCCCGAACCCGGGGGCCGAAGCTGGCCGGCATGCCGATCCAGAAGGCCCGGCCGGTGTTTCCCGCGCTCACCTCGGTCGCCCAGGCCAGCTTCCGCACCGGGCTGCCGCCATCCCGGCACGGCATGGTCGGGAACGGCGTGTGGGTGCCCGACCTCCGCAAGGCCCTGTTCTGGGAGCAGGCGGCGCATCAGATCGAGGCCCCCCGCCTGTTCACCGCCCTTCAGGCCCAGGGCCGGCGGGTGGGCATGTGCTTCTGGCAGCAGAGCCTGGGCGAGACCGCCGACCTCATCCTCTCCCCCAAGCCCGTGCACAAGCACAGCGGCGGCATGATCCAGGACGTCTACAGCCAGCCCCACGACCTGTACCAGGAGATCAGCCGGGCGGTGGGGCGGCGGTTCAACCTCATGCACTACTGGGGACCCCTGGCCGGACCCGGCTCATCGCGCTGGATCACCGACGCCATGATCGCGGTCCTGGAGCGGCCCGACGCGCCCGACCTCCTCTACGCCTACCTGCCCCATCTCGACTACGACCTCCAGCGCCACGGCCCGGACCACCCCAAGGCGGCGGCCGCCCTGGCCGAACTCGACGCGCTGCTCACCCGCCTCCGCGAGACCGCCCGGGCCGCCGGCTATGCCGTGCTGGTCTATGGCGACTACGCCATCCGGCCGGTGACCGAAGGCGCGGTGTTCCCCAACCGGATGCTCCGCGAGGCCGGACGGATGCGGGTGCGGACGGTGAAGGGCCGGGCCTATCCCGACCTGTTCGCCTCCCGGGCCTTCGCCATGGTCGACCACGAGATCGCTCACCTCTACATCGACGATCCCGCCGACGTCCCCCGCCTGCGCGACCTGTTCGCCGACCATCCCGGGGTGGGCGAGGTGCTCGACAGCGCCGCCCGCAGCCGGGCCGGGGTGGACCACCCCCGGGCGGGGCGGCTGACCCTGGTCGCCGAGACCGGCTGGTGGTTCGCCTATCCCTGGTGGGACGCGCGCCGGGAGGCCCCGGACTTCGCCACCCATGTCGACATCCACAACAAGCCCGGCTACGACCCCTGCGAACTGTTCTGGGGCTGGCCGCCGCCGTCGGTCAGCCTCGACACGTCGAAGGTCCGCGGATCGCACGGCCGCGCCGACGGCGCCGAACGCGAGGTGGCCTGGGCCACCGACGCCCCGCTGGCCGCCGCGCCCGACACCCTGCTCGGCCTCGCCCGGACCGCCCACGACTGGCTCGCCGGCCTGGCCCGGGGCTGACCGGACCCGCCCATGCGCATCGCGGTGGCCGGCGGCGGGGCGGCGGGGTTCTTCGCGGCCCTCGCGGCCCGGGAGGGGAACCCCGACCACGAGGTGACGATCTACGAACGCAGCCCGGAGCCGCTGGCCAAGGTCGTGATCTCCGGAGGCGGACGCTGCAATGTCACCCACGCCTGCTTCGATCCTGCCAGGCTGACCGAGGCCTATCCCCGGGGCGGCCGCGAGCTGCGGGGGCCCTTCCACCGCTGGCAGCCCGCCGACACCGTGGCCTGGTTCGAGGACCGGGGGGTGGAGATCAAGACCGAGCCCGACGGCCGCATGTTTCCGGTCACTGACCGTTCCCGCACCATTTCCGAATGCCTGGAACGCGCGGCCCGCGCGGCCGGGATCCCGGTGCGCGTCCGGTGTGGCCTCGCCGGCGCCGCCCGGCGGCCCGGGGGCGGGTTCGACCTGCGGTTCGCGGACGGCTCGGAGGCGCCCTGCGACGCCCTGGTGCTGGCTACCGGCGGCAACCGCGAGGGCGCCGGGTTCCGCATCGCCGCCGGACTCGGTCACACCATCGTGCCGCCCGTCCCCTCGCTGTTCACCTTCGCCATCCGCGACCCGCGTCTGGACGGCCTGGCCGGCCTGTCGTCGCCGGACGCCGAGGTGTCGGCCCCCGGCCCGGAGCTGCGGCAGCGCGGACCGGTCCTGATCACCCACTGGGGGCTCAGCGGGCCCGCCGTGCTGCGGCTGTCGGCCTGGGGGGCGCGGACGCTCCACGATCAGGGCTACCGGTTCGATCTCGAGGTGGCCTGGGTGGCCGGGCTCGCGGCCGAGGCGGCCGAGGCCCGGTTCCGCGAGCTGCGTGCGACCGAGGGCCGCAAGCAGGTGCGCACCTGGTGCCCGTGGGAGCTCCCTCAGCGGCTGTGGGCGTCTCTGGTCGGTCACGCGGGCATCGCCGACGGCACCTCCTGGGCCCGGCTCCGCGGCGAGGAGGCGCGGCGGCTGGCCCGCGAGCTGACCGGTGGACGCTACCGCGTGCACGGCCAGAGCCTGCACAAGGAGGAGTTCGTGACCTGCGGCGGGGTGGCCCTGGACGAGGTCGATTTCCGGACCATGGAAAGCCGGATCGCCCCCGGCCTCTACCTGGCCGGCGAAGTGCTCGATATCGACGGGATCACCGGCGGCTTCAACTTCCAGGCCGCCTGGACCACGGGCCGGATCGCCGGGGAGGCCCTCGCCGCGGTCCGCACGTAGACGCCAGCGACGGGGGCCAACCTCGCACCCCATCGTGCTTTCTCATGGCCCCCCGATTCCCCTTGCCCATCCCGCCCGTCGCCCTACCATGCCTCCAAGCGTTCCCCGCTCATCGCCCACCCCCGGTCCCGGACTCCCGCCTTCTTCTCCATGCACACCTGCCACACCATCGCCGACGTCCGTCAGGCCATGGCCGGGCTCCGGACCCAGGGTCTCCGGCTCGGCCTGGTCCCCACCATGGGCTGCCTTCACGAGGGGCATCTCTCCCTGATCCGTCTGGCCCGGGAACGGGCGGACGCGGTGATGGCCACCATCTTCGTCAACCCTACGCAGTTCGGTCCCGGCGAGGATTTCGCCGCCTACCCCCGGCCTCTGGAGGCCGACCGGGCCGCCCTCGAGGGCGCCGGAACCGATCTCCTGTTCCTTCCCGACCGAAACGAGGTCTATCCTCCTGACTACAGCGTATTTGTGGAGGAGACCTCCCTGTCCGACACGCTCTGCGGCCGGACCCGGCCCGGCCATTTCCGCGGCGTGTGCACCGTGGTGGCCAAACTCCTGAACATCGTTCAGCCCGATCTGGCGGTGTTCGGCGAGAAGGACGCCCAGCAGCTCCGGATCATCCGCCGCCTGGTCCGTGACCTCCATCTTCCGGTGGAGATCGTGGCCGGCCCTCTGGTCCGGGAAGCGGACGGTCTGGCCCTGAGTTCCCGCAACCGCTACCTTTCGCCCGAGGACCGTCGGCATGCCCTCGCCCTCTCCCGCGCCCTGTTCGCCGCCCGCGACCGGTTCCGGGCCGGCGAGCGCGACGCCGTCCGCCTGATCGCGACCGCCCGCCAGATTCTGCACACCGAGCCCGGTGTACGGACCGACTACCTCGAACTGGTCGATGACGAGACCCTCCGTCCCCTGGACCGCCTCGACCGCCCCGCCCTACTCGCCGTCGCCGCCTACGTCGGCCCCGCCCGGCTCATCGACAACGTCCGCCTGTTGCGGTAGGAACTTGCGCAGGGTCCGTCTGGCAGGACAGCGCCACCTGCGCAAGCCCCCCGCACAGAGCCGTACGTGCGGAACGACCGCATACGGCTCCTACCTTGAGTGCATGGCGTCAAATCTCTGGCTCGGGTATGGGTGACAGACACGGGGACGGGGCAGCCACGCCCGTTGAAGACGGTAGAAGCGTTGCCAGGTCCATCGTGTCTTCGCCTTGTGGCTGCGGCGGCGGAGAGTCCACCACCACAGCCGCCCGACCGCCGTGTGGAACGCGCGGACCGCCTTCATGATGCCGGGATGCCGCCTCCCCTCCTCCACCCAGCCCACCCGCAACCATTTGCGGATGAGCCGGAGATCCCGCACACGCTGCCGGAGGATCTCCATCAGCGGCCCGTGCGGCAGGTTGTCGAAGAACCCCTCGATGTCGCAGCCGACGAAGACCGCCTCGCGGTCGGTCTCCGCCCGCTGACGCACCCGCCGCAGTCCACTGGCCCGGCCTCCGGAATAGGGTGTTTTCGGAGCTCAATACAACGCCCGCGCCTCCCCCTGCCGACGCTTCCCCACGCCCTCGCGGGTCGTCGAGGCACGGCTCGGGGTCCATGGGACTCGCTACGCCTTCATGGCAAGGCTCTTTCATCCTCCAGGGTCCTCCGGTTTTCATCGGCGCTATCGGCCTGACCCCCGCCCGCCCTCCTGCACCAGCAGAGCCTGTCCCCACTTCCCGAGGCCTGTCCCCACCCGACGGGGTCTGTCCCTTCCGGGAAAGACCTGTCCCCAGCGCAAGGAGCGGCCCCCGTATAGAGACCTGTCCCACCCGACGGGGTCTGTCCCTATCGGGAAGGGTCTGTCCCTATCGGGAAGGCCCGTCCCCAGTCGGGGCGCCCGTCGGGGCAGACCTGTCCCTTGTCGCCATTGACAGGCCGGGCGGGCGGGCAGAACATCCGCGCATGTCGTCTGTGGAGGAGACCATCGCGGCGGTTGTGACGGCGCCCGGAACCGGCGGGGTGGCCATCGTGCGCCTCTCCGGACCCGACGCCCTTACGATTGCCGACGCCATGTTCCAAGGCCGAGGCCCCTCCCCGTCCAAACGGCGGCCAGGAACCTTCACTTTCGGCCATGTGACAGATTCTGACGGGTCGTCACTAGACGACGTTCTGTGCCTTGTCTTTCGGGCGCCCCGAAGTTTCACCGGCGAGGATGCGGTGGAATTCCAGGGGCATGGTGGCGCGGTGGCCAGCCGCCGCGTGCTCGCCCGCGCTCTGGATCTCGGGGCCCGAATGGCCGAGCCGGGAGAGTTCAGTCGTCGCGCCTTCCTCAATGGCCGCATGGATCTCACCCAGGCCGAAGCGGTGGCCGACCTCATTCACGCCCGCTCCGACCGCGCCGCCACCCTCGCGGTGGATCAGCTCGAGGGACAGCTCCGGACGGTTATCGACCGCCTGTACGACCGGCTGGTCGGGATCTGCGCCGACCTCGAGGCCACCCTCGACTTTCCGGAGGACGAGCTGCCCGAGCCGGTGTTCAGGGACATCCTGGCCCGGCTCGACGATCTGGAGGCGGAGATCACGCGACTATGTTCCACGTGGAACGAAGGCCATCGCCTGCGCGAAGGCGCCCGGGTGGTGATCTCCGGCCGGCCCAACGTGGGCAAGTCCACCCTGATGAACGCCCTGCTGGGCCGGGACCGCGCCATCGTGTCGCCTCACGAAGGCACCACCCGCGACCTCCTGGAGGAGACGCTGGTGGTGGGGGGCGTTCCGGTCCGCCTGGTCGACACCGCCGGCCTGCGCGACACCGCCTGCGAGATCGAGCGCGAGGGCGTGACCCGGGCCCGCCGGGCCGGCGACCAGGCCGACCTCCGGATCCTGGTGCTGGATGCCACGCGCGATCCCACCGCCGAGGAACGGGCGGCCCTGACCGCGCTGCGCCCGGATCGGGATCTCGCGGTCTGGAACAAGGTGGATGCCGGTACCCCCGCCGAAGGTTTCGGGACCGCCGCCATCCCGCTCTCCGCCCGTACGGGCGAAGGCCTCGGGGTGCTGTTATCCGCTATGGAACAACGCCTTACGGAGGGCTTCGACCCCCAGGAGTCCCACCATGTGGCCGTCTCGGAGCGCCACCGGACCCTTCTGGATCAGGCCCGCGCGGTTCTCATCCGCGCCCGCGCCCAGCTCGCCGAGGATCCGGTGGCCCACAGCGTCCCCGCCGCCGACGACCTGCGGGAGGCCGCCGAACGCCTGGCCCGGATCACCGGGCGCTCCTACCACGAGGATCTTCTGGATTCGATCTTCGCCCGCTTCTGCATCGGGAAATAGCGGGAAGGCGGACCTCGCCCGCAGGCCCGGCCTGAGGTACCTTCGTCGCCCCATGCCTTCATCCTCCCCACGCGTCCTGATCATCGGCGGCGGCCATGCCGGCTACGAAGCCGCCCTGGCGGCGGCGCGGATGGGCGTGCCCGCCGCGCTCATCAGCCTGGATCGGGCGGCCATCGGCCGGATGTCCTGCAACCCCAGCATCGGGGGCATGGCCAAGAGCCATATCGTGTGCGAGCTGGACGCGCTGGGCGGCGAAATGGCCCGCAACGCCGATTTCACCGGGATCCAGTTCCGCACCCTCAACACCCGCAAGGGGCCGGCCGTCCAGGCGCACCGGGCCCAGTGCGACAAGTTCTTCTATCCCAAGAGGATACAGGCCGAGATCCGGCGCCAGCCCGGCCTGGAGGTGATCGAGGACGAGGCGGTGGATCTGGAGACCCGGAACGGTCGGCTGGTGGCGGCCCGGCTGGCCTCCGGCCGTCGGATGCCTGCCGCGGCGGTGGTGATCGCCTCCGGCACCTTCCTCCGCGGGCTCATCCACATCGGGGACCGGAGTTTCCCCGGCGGCCGCGCCGGGGAGCCGTCGGCCGAAAGCCTGTCCGGGGCCCTGGCCCGGTTCGGATTCCGCCTGGGCCGGCTCAAGACCGGCACCCCGCCCCGGCTTCACCGGGACTCCATCGATGTCGCGGCCATGGAGGTGCAGCCAGGGTTCGACCCGCCCCCGTTTTTCTCCCGGGAAGCCCGTGGCCTGTGGCGGACGTTCCACGTGGAACACGCGGACGATCCCTCCGCGTTCCCCGTGGAACATCTGGGCTCGGATCGCCTGCCCTGGCGCCCTGGAGCGGATCCGATGACCTGCTGGCTCACCCATACCACCGAGCGCACGCACGAGATCATCGAGGCGAATCTGGGCCACAGCGCCATGTATTCGGGCCGGATCGAGGGCACGGGCGTGCGCTACTGCCCCTCGATCGAGGACAAGATCGTGAAGTTCCGGGATCAGCCCCGCCACCACGTCTTTGTGGAGCCGGAGGGCCGGAATCTGGTGGAAATCTACCCCAACGGCACCTCCAACAGCCTGCCCGAGCCGGTCCAGGTGGACATGATCCGGTCCATCCCCGGGCTCGAACGGGCCGAGTTCATTCGCCCGGGCTACGCCATCGAGTACGACTACGTGGACCCGACCCAGCTCACGGCCAGTCTGGAGACCCGGGCGGTGGAGGGCCTGTTTCTGGCCGGTCAGATCAACGGCACCACCGGATACGAGGAGGCGGCGGGCCAGGGGTTTCTGGCCGGGGTCAATGCCGCGCGCAAGGCCCGGGGCGAGCCGCCCTGGGCCCTGAGCAGCCATGAGAGCTACATCGGCGTGCTCGTAGACGACCTGATCACCAAGGGCACCGAGGAGCCCTACCGGATGTTCACCTCCCGCGCCGAGCACCGCCTGGTTCTGCGCCAGGACAACGCCGCCTATCGCCTCCTGGACCACGCCCGCCAGCTCGGGATCGTGGCCCGGGACACCCTGGACGCGATTCAGCGGGAACGGACCGAGATTGCCGCGGAGGTCGCGCGTCTGGAGGGGGTGTACACCGAAGGCGGGGCCTCGCTGGCCCAGATGCTTCGCCGCCCCGACGCCTCCTATGCCCGGCTTCCGGGAGCGCGGGCCGACCTGTCGGACGCCGTTCGGAATCAGGTGGAGGTCGAGACGAAGTATGCGGGATATATCGCCCGCGAACGGGCCCAGATCGCCCGCCGGGCCCGCCTCGAGGATCAGACCATCCCGGCCTGGCTCGATTACGACCGGATCCCCGCGCTGCGCCACGAATCCCGGGAGAAGCTCAAGCGCCATCGTCCCGCCAGCCTCGGCCAGGCCGGCCGTATCTCCGGAGTCAATCCCGCCGATATCGCCATCCTTAGCGTGTGGATCAAACGCGGTCCATAGGCCTGGATTCGGCCGTTGACCCTGACCAGGCCTGCTGCGACCCCTCCGGGGGTCGGACGTTGAGGAGAACGGGGTCCGGGGGTGTCGCGTTGCTCGACTCCCGGCCAATCGCTTCGACCCCTTCCGCGTTCGCCCTTTGGGCTGCGGCGGGACGGGCCGGGGTCGAACGAGAGGCGCCATTTGTCCCTTTACGCCGCAACCAACTGCGCGATAACACGTTGCGACGCAAGTCGCCGCCGGCCCCAGCCGGGGCCTGTCCGCACGCCTGCGGCCGCCCCTTCAGGGCGGATGGGGTGGGGGCGACGGTCCTGGGGTTCCACCCCAGACTGGGTTACGCGGCGGCGCCTTCAGCGCCCGGGCGGGTCCGACCCTTTCCTTTCTTAGGCATTCGGAGTTCGACATGAAATCGCGTGCCCCGACAAAGCGGCTTCGCAAAATCGTGTATATCGTCAGGTTCCGCGCATCCCGCATCGCGCATCCCGCATCGCCAGTCGTCACTGCTCTGAGACACGCTGAAGGATGCCGCTCTCCCTCGAAGACTCGGTCGAGCGGCCGCTACAGGGCGTTGGGCACTGCGGTGGCGTCTCATTGCCCCCCATCCGGCTGGCCCACCGGACCAGCGGCCGCCACTGCTCTGAGACACCAATGCACGCCATGCCCCACAAACCACTGCTCGCCAGCAGGATGTCCCCGACGTGGCACGGTGCTTCCAGCCCGTGCCCGAGCGAGGCCGGATCCCGGCTCGACCATGGCCGGCGGAGGCGCTGTTCATGGACGGGCCGGGAGCAAACCTCGCTCGGCTCCGGGCTGGAAGCCCGGGCCACGGGGCGCCGCCTGGCGGCGGCTTCACTTCGTCAATTTGCCTTCGTCAGCTTGCCCTACGTAGCTCCGCTGCGGAGCGTAGTAGGGTCAATCTTCGGTTTTCCCGAATCGCGGATCGCGGATCCCGCATCGTCCCGTGTCTCACCCCATATCCGGCTGGCCCAACGGTCCAGCGGCCTCGACTGACCTCTGACTCGCGGGCGCTACCCGGCCCCAAGGGCTCTCGGCGCGGCAGAGGGGCCTCGGCCCCAAGTTACTCGTCGGTCAGCCAGCGGAACCGGAGCACCTGGGCCTCCCGGTGGCCGGCCGCGTTGGGGATGGGATCCATCCAGATCAGGGCCATGGCCTGGGCCCCCCCCATGCGGCGGCGGTTGCTGCGGGGGATTTGCCCGGAGACCCGGGACGGATCGCTGGCGTAGAGGCGGTGAACACCGCCCAGATCATGCTGCCTGACGCTGGAGTACTGCTGTTCCGCCGCCGTGAAGATGAGGAAGGTGTTGCCGCGGAAGGCGGTGCGGTGCTCGAGGTGGCGGAGCAGGGCCTCGCGCTGGAGCTCGTTCGAGGACGGGAAGACGGAGTCGTCGAACAGCTCGGGGAAGGCCCCGAGCTGGCTCAGGGAGATGAACCGCCGCTGGGCGTTGCGGCCGATGATGGCCTGGGCCAGATCCAGCGCCTGGGCCTCGTCGAGGGTGTCGGCCCCGGCCTGGCCGGGGAACTCGTCCATGGGCAGGTCCAGCAGGGCGGCCGCGAGCACCTGGGCATAGGGCGTGTTCAGGTTCACCAGGGCCGCCCCGTCCTCCCGGGTCCGCCGGCCGGGGCCGGCGAGGGGGCGCACCGTGAAGTGGTCGTACACCTTGTGGTGGGCCCCCGCCCCGCTGGGGTCGTAGAGCTTCACCGTCTCGAACGGCGCGAAGCCCAGGTAGCCCAGCTCCGCCACCGAGTCCAGGGGCGCGTTGCGCACATGCATC
>PXDE01000010.1 GCA_003566475.1 PVC group bacterium
CCGACCTGACCCGCCGCCTGGCCGGCCGGCTGCTGCTGGGGCAGATCCCGGACGGACCGGCCGCCGGGCTCTGGCCGTCGCTGGCCATTCCACATTCCGTGGTGATCGAAGTCATTCGCCGCGAGACGACGCTGAGCGAACAGATCCGGACCGCCCGTGAGCGCATGGTCGACCGGTCCAGCCGCTCGCTCCAGGGCCGGGTGAACCAGGCCGAGGCGGAACTGCGCCATCTTCAGGGTCAGCATCGCTGGATCACCTGCCACGGCTTTCTCCTCAACCGGGCCGACCGGGCGGCGCGGATCGAGAGCGACGAGGGGATCGAGCCTGATGACGGCGTCCACTACGCCAGCATCACCCGGCCCGCCCCACCGTACCCGATCTATGAGCTGGCCATCGGCGACCTTGAGCTGGCCGCCTGGGCGCTTTTCGCCCTGCGGGAGGCCCACGGGGCGGGACGCCTGCCCGAACGGCTGCCGATGCCTACGCAGGTGGACGGGCAACCGGTGCTTCCGCCCGACCCCGCCCTGGCCCGCATCCGGCTGGCCGCGCAGGCGGTGGCCCGGCGTCAGGAACGTGACGGGTCGTGGGGAACCGGCGCCTTCGCCATTCCGATCCGGGGCTTCGAGGACCTGGGGGCCCGGCCGGGAACCCCGCCCGAACTCCCCGACCGACCCGGTGTGCACAGCACCGCCGCCGGCTGGCTGGCCCTGCGGGAGGCGTCGAGGATCCTCCCCACGGCCGAGGCCGCCACCTTCGGAGCCGCCCTGGCCAGTGGCGAGCGACGGCTCCGGGCCGAACTCGCCGCCTGGACGCGCGGCCAGTTGGGCGGGCGGCCGACCGGGCGGCTGGACAGCCCGACGGATCTGCTCCCTCTGCTCCGGGATGTGGCGGTCGCGCCGGGCACCCGTCTGGAGCCCTACCGGACGACGTGGAACCAGATCGCCGACGCCGCTCTGCGCGGCACCTCCGCCGATTCGGGCTGGTCGCGCCACCGGTTCCCCCACATGGACGCGGGCGTCCATGCCTGGTACGAGCCGCAGGTGATCGAGCGCTTCGAGCGCGAGCATCCCGGCCAGCCCCGCGAGGGGCGCGACTGGGAGCAGATGTGGAGGCGGGTGGTGCCGCAGCCCCATTGGGGTCAGGTCTGGGCGCCCGCCGAGATCCGCCGGGCCCGGCTGATGCCTTTCCTGGCCGACGGCGCGCGCAGGCCCCTGGCCGGCCAGTGGGCGCTGACCGGCCAACCGTCGCGGCTAAGCAGCCTCGACGATGTGATGGCCTATATGGAGCGGGAGTATCGGATTCCGGCCCGCTTCCTCCGGCTGGGTCCGGAGATCGACGCCTCCGCGCTTCGCGGACTGGCCGCCCTCTTCCTCGCGGCCGAGGGCGACCCGAGGACGGTTCCGGACGGGAGCTGGCTGGCTCTGGGCGACTACCTCGCCTCGGACGGCATGCTGGTGATCGAATATGCCGACCAGGAGCGGGGCCAGGCCTGGCGTGACGGATTCCTGGCTCTGCTCGAGTCGAAGTCGGGCCGGGCCTTTCCGCCCGCGCCCCTGTCGCCGGACCACCCGGTGTGGCGGGAATTCACCCGGCCGGCCCGCCCGGTGGCCGCCCGGACGGCGGGTCACGACCGTCCCGCCATCCTGCTGGTGCCCATTCATCCCGGAACGGGCGGTCCGCCAGCGTTCTCCCTGGACGAGGCGAGGGAGTTCACCTTTCGGATCCTCCGGCTGCGGGCCGACAGCCGATACTGGGACGAGGACTACGCCCTCGGCGGCGCCCGGCGCGAGGAGTAGCCGCCGCCACGCCGGAGACGCGCCCGCGGCGGAGCTTCGCGCGGGCCGGGCTCGTTCCCGCAGGCGGCCAAACGCCTGGCGCGTTCGGCTACGGGCTTCGCGCGGAAGTTGCGCCGCAGCCCGACTCCAACCGGTCGCAAACGTGTCCGGTCGGACAGTTTTCCGACCGGGTGGAGTGAGGAGATTCCGTCCAGACCTTGGACGAGAACGTCCAGGCATTGGACGGGTGGCCGGGCGTCCTCCTGGCCTACTTCCCCGCCCCCACCGCGACCGCGCCGAGGGTGACGGCGGCGATGCCGGCCAGGGTGAGCCAGGCGGCGCGGGTGCGGGGGGCGGGGCGGCGGAACACGAAGATGCCGACCAGGGCGTTTATCACCAGGCAGGCCTGGGCCACGGTGAACCCACGCCCGGTGCCGATGCGCTCCATAAGCTGTAGCGACCCGTAGTTGCCCGCCGCCCACAGCGCCCCCGCAAGCAGGGCCAGCAGGACCGGCCGGGCGCCGGACCTCTGGGGGCGTCGGCCCGCCAACGCCACCGGCGCGGCCGCCCCGACCACCATCCCCACCGCCAGCGGAAACGCGGCTACCCAGGAGGACGTCTCGGCCAGGCGGATGGGAATGAAATAGCTCCCCCACCCCACTCCGGCCAGGGCGGCGGCGAGCAGGCCCAGCGTTGCCGGACCTCCTGACAACCGTCGGCGCTCCTCCCCCTCGCACGGCGAGGAAGGTGCCACCCTTGCCTCCCGGGCGGTGATCACCAGAGCGATGCCTGCGACCATGGCGGTCACTCCGAACGCGAGCAGGGCGAGACGTCCTCCGGAGAGACCCCCGAGTTCGCGGAACAGGACCGCGCCCCAGATCAGGGAGACGAGGATGTTGAGCGGCGACCAGATGCCCATGGCCATGGCGATACCCAGCCGCTGCACGGCGGCCACCGCCGCCACGCCGCTCCAGGCCCACACCAGTCCGCCCAGGGCGGCGGGCCAGAACTCGGGCCAGGTCAGCCCCGCGAACCCGCGCAGCGACGCCACCACCACGGCCACGACCAGGTTGCCCAGCGTGATGAAGAGCGTGCGGGTCCGTTCGTCCGACCGCCCCGCCACCTCCAGAGGGGCCAACCAGATTCCCCAGGCCACCACGGTGACCAGGCTCCAGGCCAGCGCGTTCATTGGATGGCCACCAGGTAGCCGGATTCGCTCAGAATGAAGGCCCGGCCTCCGTAGATCGCCGGGACCGACTCATACACCCGTTCGCCGATGCGGACGCGCCAGAGCAGGGCGCCGGTCTCCAGGTCGAGGCAGCGGAAGAAGGGGTCGGACGTGCTGGCGCTATAGACCCGGCCGTCGGCGATGGCCGGGCCGGTGATCCCCCCGCCGGCCGCCTCCCAGATGGGTGCTCCGTCCTTCCGGTCCAGGCACCGGAGCATGGAGGCGGGCGGAACGGCGGCCGGGCGGACGCTGGTGCTGATGACGATCCGGTCCCCCTGGAGCGCGGGCGACGCATTCATGCAGCCTTCCTCGAGCCGATGCTCCCAGCGCAGGGCCCCGGTGGCGGCGTCGAGGCAGACCAGGCGCCGGCCGCCCATGGGCACGTAGAGCAGGCCGTCCACCGCGATGGGAGCGCCGGAGTCCGGGGTGCCGCCGGTGTAGAACTGCCAGAGGTGACGGCCGGTGGCGGCGTCGAACGCGTAGAGGTTGCTGTCCCAGGAGCCGAAGAACACGCGCCCCCGGTCCACCGGCGGCTCGGGGTGGCAGCCCTGGGGCGTGCGGTACCGCCAGAGGATGGCCCCGGTCGCCGCGTCCAGGCAGGAGACATGACCGTCCACCCCCGGCACATAGACCTTTCCGTCGCACACATTGGCCGAGGACCATACCCAGCCCACTGACTGGGACCACAGCGGCGCCCCGGTGGCCGAGTTCAGGGCATGGAATCCCTCCCCGCCGCCCTGCTGGCCCACGAACACCCGCCCCCCATCCACCGCCGGCGCCCCCGACACCGCCGCCCCCAGCTCGAACCGCCAGATCTCCTCACCCGTGCGGGGGTCCACCGCCCGCACGAAATGGTCGGGGCCGCCCACGAAGACCCTGCCCTGCGCGGCGGTGGGTTTGGACTGATAGAACCCTCCCCCGGCCAGTTCGTCCGCCCACAGCGACGTGTCGCCTTCCGTCACATGCTCGAGCAACGGCTGGCACCACGCGATCTCACCGGTCTCCGGATCCACCGCGAACAGGTGGAGGTCATTGGTGGTGACAAGCAGGCGATGGTCGGCGAGAACCGGATCGGCAAGCACGGCATGGGTGCCCAGCCTGATCCGGAACCGCTCCTCGGCCCGGTCGCCGCGCACGTGCAGCCCGATCAGCGTACCGTCCAGCCCCGCCGCCCACACCCGGTCGCCCCGGACGCAGGGCGCGCCGCGGATCCAGTCGGGAAACGCATGGCTCCACAGGATGCGCCCGGAGTCCAGTCCGATGGCGTGCAGCATCCGGCCCGAGGTGCCCACATAGACCGTCCCGCCCGCGACCGTGGCCCGGGAGAAGAACCGGAAGCTGCGCGGCTCGGACTCGGGCACCGGACAGGTCCAGCGGCCTTCCCCGGTGGCCGCGTCCACGGCATGGAGCACGCCATCGTTCGAGCCGAACACGGCCACGCCGTCGGCCACGGTCACGGGACTGTTCACCGCTCCGCCCGCTTTGACCGACCACACCACCCGGCGCAGATCGGCGAACCCGAACGTCCGTTCGGCGGTCGCGCCCTCGGCGCGCAGGCAGAACACCATCCCGTCCGAGGTGCCGACATGGATGAGGCCGTCGTGCAGAACCGGTTCGGAGGCCAGCGGACCCACGTGGAACCGCCAGAGCAGGTCGCCGGTCGCGGCGTCATGGCAGGCGACCCGATGGTTGCCGATCACCCGCGGCTCCTCGGTCTGGATCCGGTGCTCCCCGTCCGGAAGGATCAGCCAGCGGTCATCTCCGGCCAGCGGCGTGTGCCCGATCCGGTAGTCGGCTCGCCCGGCGGGAACCCGCTTCCGGATGGTCCCGGAGGCGGGGTCGATCCAGGTCAGCCAGCGCCGACCCGCGTCGCGGCTCTGCGCCCCGTACTCGTTCAGGACCAGGGCGTCTCCGGACCGGACCGGTGTCGAGGCCACCCCTGGCGTGGTGTAGCAGGAGTGGCCGAACTTTCGGTTGGACAGGGTCTCGACCGTCCAGGGGCGGCGACACGTCCAGAGCCGACGGCCGGAGTCGAGATCGAAGGCCATGGCCAGGGTCCGGATCCCCGGCGAGGCCGCGACCACCGCATGGCCCTCGACCAGGGGGCGGGCGTACCAGCCCAGGCCGATGGGAAACCGCCAGGCCACCCGGCCCTGGCATGGACCCGCCTCCTCGGTGGCCGCCGTGTGATGGACATCGCCGCCATAGACCGGCCAGTCGCGTCCTGGCGTCTCCGGTGGTCCCGCCTCTTCACCCGGGATCTCCGGCTGCACCGCCCCGGAAGCCAGCGTCGCCTCCAGCGACGGGTAGGCGGCCGCCACGGCATCCGACACCGCCTCGGAGGATCCGCCCACCGCCTGACGCAGGGCGTCCTGGGCGGGGATGAACGAGACCAGGTCGTATCCCTGACGCTGGAGCAAATGCATCCAGGTGGTGAGCAGGGCGACGCGGCGCGGGTAGGTCTCGGGCGTGGTGGGCTCGGCCACGACCTCACGCCGTACCGCGTCGATCTCCGGGTCGCCGGATGTCTGGAACGGCCTGACCACCAGTTTCCGCTTCAGAAGGTCCCGGGGATGGGGACCGCGCCGGAGACCACCCAGGTGTTGGGGTTGCCGATGAGCGGCTGGAGCGGCTCGTGGTTCCGCGAGTAGCCGGCGGTGGCGTCGGCGTATTCCATGAAGAACGCCCGGCGCGGGCGGTCGGTGTGGTTGAGCTTGGACCGGTGGAGGGTGAGCCCGGTGAAGGCCACCGCCTCGCCCGCCTTCAGGATGGCGGGCGTCCCGTCGCCCTCGACGTTCAGGGTGAGGTGCCAGCTATCCTCGCTCTTGCGCCGGTGGTCGAGCAGGCCCTGCTCATGGCTGCGGGGCATCACCCACACGCATCCGTTCTCCTCGTCCACATCGTCGAGGGCGACCCAGATGGTGACGTTGGTGGCGGGCTCGATGGCCGCATAGCCGTTGTCCTGATGCCAGGGGAACTCGCTCCTCCCCGTGGCCCCGTCGGGGTTCTTGGTCACGAACTGGTTGAACCACAGGGCGACGTTCGCGGTTCCGACGAGCTGGGAGGCCACTCCAAGGTGGGGTCCGGACGCGCAGAAGCGGCGCACCGGTTCCGAATAGGGACAGACCTGGGATACGAACATGGTCTGATTCGCGGATGCAGGATCCCTGGCCAGGCGGTGGGCCCGGAACCGGGCCTCCTCGGCCCGGATGGCCTCAAGCGTGGCGTCGTCCATGATCCGGGGCAGGATCACGTAGCCTTCACGATGGTAGTGGGCGAGCTGGTCGGCGGTCAGGGGAGGGATGTGCATGGGGGGAGTGGGGGGTCAGGGGTTAGTGAAGGCCGCTGAACCGCTGGGTTCGGCCGGATGAGGGGTGAGGCAGCGGCGCCGATGTGGGTTGTGGGATGCGGGATGTGGGATGTGGGAAAACCGAAGATTGACGATTGAGAAAGTAAGATTGACGAAGTGAAGCCGCCGCCAGGCGGCGCCCCGTGGCCCGGGCATCTTGCCCGGAGCCGAGCGAGGCTAGGTTCCGATCCGGCCATAAGAAGCGTTTCCACCAGCCATGGTCGTTCCGGAATCCTGTCTCGCTCGGGCACGGGCTGGAAGCACCGTGCCACGTCCGGATTGTCCTGTTGGCAAGTATTGGTTTGAGAAGCATGGCTTACGTCAGTGTCTCAAAGCGGAGAGGGTGATTGGTGATCATGGATCCGTTGCCACCGCGCAGACGAGGTGCAGTTCGAAGCCTATCACGCCCTCGCCCCCGATCGCCAGATCGGCTCGGGACACCTCGCCGGCGAGGGTCAGCAGAAGGACGGGCACGGGATCCTGTTCGCGGTAGAAGCCCTGGTCGCGGCGGACGAACGACCCGGTCAGCGCGATGGGAACCCGGCGGCCCGCCAGATCGAGGGCCCCTTGGGCGCGGACCTGGCCGGTGGCGCGGTCGCGGCCGGCCGGAGCCGGACCGGGTTCCGCATGGAGCACATGGATCCCCAGCAGCAGGGGCAGAGTCCGGTCCTCGCGGATCAGGGCGTCCAGGATCCGCGAGCCCCGAACATGCAGGGGAAGCCCCACCGGATCCGAGTCGAACCCCAGGGGCTGGGTGAGGCGCCAGGCTCCGCTCTCCTGCCGTTGCAGCCGGCCCTGACGGGCGGCGAGCTGCACGAGCAGGCCTGCCTGCGCGCCGGACGGGTCGGTCACCCGGAGAATCCCGTCGGCCACGCCGCGCACCTGTCCGGGTCGGGCGGTCTCGGCGTGGGCAGATGACGCGAGGAGGATAAGGACGAGCAGCACGGCACAGGGCGGACGGGGCGTGCCTTCCCGTAGCTGAATCCGCCAGGATCCAGATGCCCTAGAACTTCGCACGAAATGCGGAATCATATCCTAGTCCCAGGTGATGAGCACCGCGTAGCCATCGCCCGCGTCGCCGGCGTGGTCGGGCTGCCAGGCGTTGCGGGTGGCCGGAGAAAGGGGGCGGAGGTCGTATCCGGAATTATGGGCCCGCACCGCGCCGCCCACAACCAGCGCCCGGCGTGGCCCCGCCGCCAGCGCGAGGTGCTGCCGGTGCCCGGCCCGGATCGGGGCCAGACCGACCGCAGGCAGCACGCTGGAGAGGCGGAGGCCG
>PXDE01000506.1 GCA_003566475.1 PVC group bacterium
CCAGCCGGTCGACGTGCCGGAGGTGGGCGGCGGGTTCGGCAACTGGGAGGACTTTCCGCTGGTCCTCGGCAACGAGGTGGACGCCGACCGCCCCTGGCAGGGCCGGGTCCACCGGTTCCGGGTCACGACGCAGCCGGTGCCGTAGCGGCGAGGGGTCAGGCCTTTACCCTTTCCATCCGGCCTCCTCCACACGCTGAGCGATGGATATCTGGTCCGATGGCAAGGGTAAAGGCCTGACCCCATCGCCCGTGGCCATGGCCCCGAAGGCGGCAGATTTCAGGCGGACGTGGTCGGAAGCTGTGCTATAGGTTCGGGTTTCATCGCAACCGGGGGAGCCATCATGAGCCTGCTTGCCGACCGAATCGCCGTGGTCACCGGGGCCGCCCAGGGGCTGGGCCGGGCGTTGTGCCAGCGCCTGGCCGCCGAAGGGTGCGACCTGATCGCGGCCGATCTGAACGAGGCCGGGGTGAAGGAGACGGCCGCCCTCGTCGCCGGCGAGTCGGGACGCCGGGCCGAGGCCCGGGCGGTGGATGTCACCCAGGACGACCAGGTGGGCGCCCTGTTCGACGCGGCGGTGGAGCGGTTCGGCCGGGTGGACGTGGTGGTGGCCAACGCGGCCATCCTCATCGCCGAGCCCATCGCCGAATCCGACCCCGAGAAGTGGCGGGCGGTGATGAACGTGAACCTGTTCGGGAGCTACCTCACCCTCAGGCACGCCTGCCGGGTGATGAAGCCGCGGAAGTCCGGGGCCATCGTCCAGATCAACTCCAAGAGCGGCAAGAAGGGCAGCGCGGCCAACTCGGCCTATGCCGCCACCAAGTTCGGGGGGATCGGGCTGGTCCAGAGCGTGGCCCTTGAGATGGCCCCCCTCGGCATCCGCTGCAACGCGGTCTGCCCCGGCAACCTGCTCGACTCGCCGCTCTGGACCGACCCCGAGCGCGGGCTGTTCGTGCAGTACCTGAAGGCGGGCAAGGTGCCGGGCGCGAAGACGGTGGAGGAGGTGCGCGAGCACTACATCCGGCAGGTGCCCCTGCGCCGGGGCTGCACCTACGACGACATCGGCAACGTGGTGGTGTTCCTGGCCTCCGACCTCGCGTCCTACATGACCGGCCAGGCCATCAACATCACCGGCGGCCAGGAGATGGGGTAGCCGGCGGGGATTGACCCCCCGCCGCCGTTGCGGGATAAGGGCGGTTCGGAGCCGACGGTGGTTCCGACGACATCCGCGGAGATCGCGCCATGGGGATTCTGGTGACGGCGTCGGGGCCCGACCCCGGCCAGACCATCGACATTCCGGAGACCGGGCTGCTGCTCGGGCGGGCCGAGGACTGCTCGCTGGTCCTCGACGACATGCTCTCCTCGAGCCACCACGCCCGGGTGTACCGGGAGAACCGGGCCTGGTGGGTGAAGGACCTTCAGAGCTCGAACGGCACCCTGCTCAACGGCCGGCTGATCGAGGAGGCGGCGCTCAACGAGGGCGACCTCCTGGAGATCGGCGAATCCCGGTTCCGGTTCAGCCTGTCCGACGAGGTGGACACGGGCCGGGTCAGCGTGCCCCGGGCGGTCGCCGTGGACATGAGCGAGCTGGAGGAGCCCGCCCCCGGGGTGTCCGTGCGCAAGGCCACGGTGATCGGGTCGTCCTCCGACGACGAGGCGCTGATCCGGGCCATGCCCGCCCGGTTCGAGGCCATCCGGCGGGAGGCCGCCTACGCGGCCCTGGGCCGCCCGGACCTGCTCGAGCGCCTGCTCGTCGCCCTGCTGGCCGGCGGCCATGCGCTGGTGACGGCCCGGCCGGGGCAGGGCATGACCACCCTGGTCAGCGCCCTGGCCCAGGTGTTCGGCATGCGCTATCTGGCCTTTCTCTGCGTGGAGGATCTCCCGGCCGACGCGGTGCCCAGTCTCACCGACGCCGCCGACCGGAGGACCGGCCCCGAGGCCGACCCGCCCACCATCTGGATGCCGGAGGCCCTCGAGGAAGCCTCGCCCGGGTTTCAGGCGGCGCTGGCCGACGCGCTGCGCGAGCCGGCCCACCCCTCCGCCGACGCCGGGTTGCGATGGGTGGTGGCCACCTGCCTTCCCCAGACGGGGGAGGGGGAGGGGCCGGGCGTCGCCGAGCATCTGGCCGACCGGTTTCTCATGCACCTTCCCATCCCCGAGCCGTCCTCGCTGGAGGAGGAGCAGATCCTCGCCGCCAGCGCGGTGGCCCCCCTGGCCGTCCCCCAGAAGGTGGTGGACATCAAGCCGCTGCTCCGCCTGCGCGACCTGGTCCGGCGGCTCCCCGTCTCCGAGAACGTGGTCCGCTTCGCCGCCCGCACGGTGCGGGCGACGCGCCCCGGCGATCCCCTGGCCATCGACGCGGTGCGGAAGCTGGTCGAGGCGGGCGCCCCCCCTCGGGGCGGCACCCACCTGCTGCTGGCCGCCAAGGCCCGGGCCGTGCTCCATGGCCGGGCCCAGGTCGCCGTGGAGGATGTGATCGACGTGGCCGTCCCGGTGCTGCGCCACCGCATCCGGCTCCAGCCCGCCGCCAGGGGGGCCAAGCGGTCCAGCCGCGGCGCCATCCTGGCCAAGGTGGTGGCCGCCATCCCCCGCCGAGATGGCGGTGCCTAGGGGCCGACGTCGCCGTCCGGCCGGCTAGGCCCCGCCGTGCTTGGTGGGCGGGCCCCGGCCGCCGGCATCGTCGCCCGCCCCCAGCCGGTCCAGGGCGGCCAGAATCCCGGAGAGCAGGTCGGGCGGACCGCCGCCCATGTTCTCCTCCTCCGCCACCTCCAGTTCCCGGGCGTCCGCCTCCCAGCGGCGGAGAATCCGGATCTTCTCCTCCCGGCCCAGCGAGGGGGCGTCGCACACCGCCTCGGGGGTCGCGAAGGCGCGCTCGGGGTTGGTCAGGGCCTGGTCCATGTCGGTCATGCCATGTCCTCCTTCGGCGGGCGGCGCCGGAACGTGGCCACCCCGTAAGCAACGTGACCCCTGGACCGCGCCGCGTCAAGGCCCCGCCGGCCGGGCCCCTCCGCCCCCATGAGACCACGCCGCTCCAGACTTGCCCGGCGAATCAAACCGCCTACCATGCCCGGGCATGAAGCTCCTCCCTGTCGTGCTGGCCTCGGTGATCCTCCTCCTCGGACTCGCGGCGGGCGTGGCCGGCCTGTGGATGGTGCCCCGGTTCGCGGACGTCTTCATGGACCTGGAGGTCATGCTGCCCGCGCTCACCCAGATCGTCGTCTCGCTGCCGGCCCTGGCCTGGCCGGCCCTGGGGCTGCTGGTGGGGGCCGGCGCGGGGGTGGCCGTGGCCTGCGCCCGTCCGCCCGCCCTCGCCGTCGGCCTGTTCGGGGCCGCCCTGCTGCTGCTTCTGGTGGTCGTCGGCGCCGTGGCTATTTCGCTCTTCCTGCCCCTGGCCAGCCTCCACGTCTGACCGCGCCCTGCCCGTGCCCGGCTCTCCCCTTCTTCCGTTGATTCATCCTTTCCGATCCAGGACCAGCCCATGAAGGTGTTGCCTCCCGAAGTCCTGCCTGACCGTCTCCCGCAGATGGGGGACATCGAGTCGGACATGAAGCAGATCTTCCGAATGCTTATCTTCAGTCCCGAACTCCAGGCGACGCCCCTGCTGAAGCGCTATATGGAAGCGATCGGGCACCTGCGACAGGTGCTCAGTTTCAAGAACGCCCAGCAGGAGGCGCAGTCGGAAGCCGAGGCGAGGACTTATCTCGCGCATCTGCAGCAAGCCATGAGCATGATGGTGGAGGAGATCCGCGCATCTCGCTGTCTCGCCAGCGCCGTGGACCTGTTCCGTCTGTTCCGGACCGTGGCGCCGGAGGCCGCCGCCCGGCACCCGAACCACTACCGCCAGACGCTGGTGCAGGTAGGACAGTATCTGGCGCCGGAGCCCGTGCGGGTGCCTGGCCTCATGGAGGAGGTCTTCGCACGTGCCCCAGACATTGCACCGCCGCTGCTGCGGGCGATATGGATGCATCATGAGATCGTGCGGATCCATCCGTTCGTCGATGGCAACGGCAGGGTGGGACGCATGGCCAAGAACTGGATTCTGATGTTCGAGCTGTATCCTCCGATCTTCATCTACGGCCAGACGGACCGTCAGCGCTATATCCGGTACCTCGGCGAGAGCTTCGCGGATCTGGAGAACGCGCCGGAGACCTTTCATGCCTCCACGCGGGTGTTCTTCGAGGACGAGCTGCGGAGGGTAAAGGCGAGCACGGGCTTTCTGCTCGCCCGCATGCAGCGCGAGGGAGATGCTCCCTTCGGTCCGGAGGATCTGGACATCCGTCCCTATACGAGCTGAGGCCCAAAGCGCCTACGGACTCAAGCTGGCGGCAGCAAGCGGTTGCGTCAAGGAGCGACCTCTGGTCTGGGGCGTCTCGTCTACCCCTGGCACTAGCTAACCCACCCCCCGGACGAGCGGACCCTCCTCCATCCCCGCCATGTCCGCTTCAGAATGATGGAATCCACTCCCATGCCGTCGAGGATACTGGTCATCCAATAGGCTTCCGCCTCCACCTCGGTGAGGCTGATCCACTGGAGAATACGGACGGAATGGAGATGGGGCCATGGAATTCTCCCCGAATCGGCCGCGTGCCATAGGGCGATTGCAGCCTCGCTGGACTTCCGGTAGAGCCGGTCCAACGGGAACCGCACCAGCATCCAGCCCCCGGCCAGAGCTCCAGCGGCCAGCAAGAGCATGGAGAGGCGGCGCGCGCGCATCGCCCTATCCCCCCGAACGGAACGCCGCGTCGAACCCCGAGGTGTCCACGTCGGCGGGGACCGCCTGGCCGGTGGCGTAGACGTAGAGGCAGCTCTTGAAGATGGCGTTGGCCGCGCTCGAGGCCAGACTCACCACCAGCAGCAGGGCCACGCATACCGCCACCGTGGCGATCACCAGCGCCTGCGACCCGGTGGCGACCGCCAGCCAGATCAGGGCCGCGCCGAGCAGGATCACCGGCAGCATGAGCAGGAACGAGATGCCGCCCAGGGAGAAGTTCCCCACCAGGGCGGTGCCCCAGTTCGACTTCAGAATGGAGGCCGACTGCTTGAACGCGCCCGCCGGGCCGAGGCCGTCGATCACGATTACCGGCACCACGAAGAAGGTCAGCGCGGTCCAGGCCGAGCCCAGAAGGGCGGCGATGAGGCGCCCCGCCCTCTTGTGGGCGTTCTCGATGGCCTTCAGCAGCACGCCGATCACCGCCGACAGCAGGGCCCAGCCGAAGATCTGGGGCAGGCGCTTCGCGGCCATGCCCAGGCCGTACCCCACGGTGGCGGACTCGCCGGTGAGGATCTTCATCACGCAGGCCACCAGGGCCGAGTTGAAGAACACGATCACGAAGTAGTTGCAGAAGTAGAACAGGAAGGCGGTGGCGTAGAGCATGGGCTCGCCCTGGACCGCCGACTGCTCGTCCATGAACGCCGACCACTCGGCCAGGGGGTGCCGGCCTGCCACAGCGGCACCAGGAAGCTGGCCATCACCAGAAGGGCGACCACCGTGGAGATGGCCGGGAACACGATGAGGCGCTTGTGGCCCCACAGAATGCGGTAGCTCTGACACGCGAACTGCCAGCTTCTCGACAGGGTGGCGAACATCGGCGGATCCTCCTCGGGTTCAGGGACGCGGACTCGGCCCCACGATTCGCCCAGATCGTTGTCCTCCCGCTGCGGCGAAGTCAAGGGAGCGCATCGCGCCAGCCCACCGCCCTGCTCCTCGACGCCCTTGGCCCCTGGGTGTACTCTGCACGCATGAAACGGCTCTGCCTGCTCGTCGCGGGGGTGGCGGGGGCGCTGGGGATCGGCCTGGCCCGGGCCGAGGACGCGCCGCCGGAGGTCCGGTTCCTGGAGAGGCGTCTGGATCCGGACTGGACGGCTCTGGGGATCGCCGGGGACGACCTCGACGGCCTGGACCGCGACGGGCTCCGGACACTGGTCTCCCGTCACGCCGGCGAGCCACCGTCGGGCACCGAGATGTTCCGGCATCGGGAGGGCGGCCTCTGGGTCCGAAGCTCGCCGGCCTATCTGCGCCGTCTCGCCCAGGTGCTGCCCCAGACGGAGACACCCGTGCCGACGATCTCCGTGCGGGCGGTGCTGTTCGAGGTCACCGGCTGGCCCCCGCCGGGCCGCGATCCGACCCGGACCATAGCACTGGAGGAGATCCTGGCCCTTCCCGCCGACCGGCGCCGGGTGCTCAGCGACCTGCAAGTGGTGACCCGGAGTGGAGCCAACGCTCAGGTCAATGATGTGGCCGAACTGATCTACCCAACCTTCTACGAGTCGATCGTAGGAGGAGAGGGGCAGACATTCGGCCCAGACCCAGTTGTACCCAGCAAAGGGTATGAAACGCGAGAGATTGGCGGATTCCTGAGCGTCACCCCGACCATCCTGGAGGATGACGCCCGGGTGGAACTGGCCATGGCCTGGGAGTGGACCGAGCAGGTCGGCATCATCCATGTTCCAGGGCTGGGCCATCCGGAGGCGCCGTTCCATTTCCCACGTTTCCGTAGCCAAAGGAAGGTGGCAACGCTGGACCTTCGGCTAGGCTCCCCGATCGTCGTCTCCATTCGCGCCTTCGACTCCGATTCCGATCCGGAAGGCCAGGATGTCATACGGCTCATGGCGATCCGGGCGGACCTGGGGCCGGCACCCTTGCCATTGGATTCAGAAACCAACCCCAAGCCGGCCCCCAAAGAGGAAGGCACACCATGAGCACGAACCACCAGCGATCCCATCTCTCCCGAACGATGCGCCCGGGCTTCCGCCTAGCCATGCTGACGCTCCTCGCCGTCCCGGCAGCGGCCTTGGCGCAGGTCTCCGGCACGGCCCAGACTCGCGAGGAGCATTTCGACGTGGCCTGGGACCGGATGGGGGTGTCGGCCGAGGCCCAGAGGGAACTGGACCGTCCGGCCCTGCGCGATTTCCTGGTCCGTCATGCCGGCGAACCTCCGGAAGGCACCGAGGTTTTCCGCCATCGGGGCGGGGGGATCCTGGTCCACAGCTCCCGCGACTACCTCCGGCGGTTGCACGAGATTCTTCCCGTGCGAAGAGGGGTGCCCGTTTCTCTCTCGGTGCGTGCCGTCCTGCTCGAGATCAAGGACTGGCCCCCGCCTGGCCGGGATCCGACCCAGGCGGCCACGCTGGAAGAGATCCTGGCCCTACCGGAGGCCTCCCGGCGGGTGGCCGGTGATCTTCAGATCCTCAACCGATCCGGACAGAACGCCCAGGTTCAGGATGTCGGGGAAGTCATCTACGCGACTGCATTCGGCCCTCTCGAATCCGATGGCCCGGAAAAGCGCATCGTCCCCTCAGGCTTCGAGATCCGGGAGGTCGGGCAGATTCTCAACGTCACACCGACCCTCCGGCCCGAATCCGGGATGGTCCAGTTGGCCATCGTATGGGAGCTCGCCGAACATGCGGGCGATATCCCGGTCCCCTGGCCGGGGAAGGAGCTGGTCCGCGCCACCATGCCTTTGTTCCTGACCCTCCGGTTCACCCAGACCATGGATGTGCCTCTCGGCTCGACGACGGTCCTCCATCTGGGCGCGGCGGGCACCGGGCCCAGGGTCTCCGCCCTCGACCTCCCGCCCCGGGAGACCGCCCGGGTGCTGCTGCTCCG
>PXDE01000589.1 GCA_003566475.1 PVC group bacterium
CAAAGCCGAGACGTTTCAGGAGCGTTTCGCAATCGTCCCAGGTCAGTCCGAACGCCCTCACATCGGCAAGGCCGAGGCGGGCGACGACCGAGGCAACCGCCCCGGCGTCGGCTTCGGGGAATTCGGCCTCCATCATGGCTCGCTCAGCCCAATCCACCAGATCACCCAGCGCCAGGCTGTGTCGGAGGTATTGCCCTAGCATGTTGGCGACGGTTTCGCGGGTCACGTTCATGGTCCAACCCTACACCTTGCGGTGGCCCGTATCCACCGGATACTTGTCGTGGATCTCGACCAGGTGGCTATGGTCATCGAAGATTAGTTGGCGAAACGCGATGGTTCGTTCACGGGAGTCCACAACCTTCTCATACCGTGCCATCCACCCCTGTCGCCCTTCCACATCACGCTAGTACCGACGCCCACCGTCGGCGAGATCCTCCCAGCAAGGGAACTTCCTCTCGTTCTGCTCCCGCATGCCCATCAGCTACATCCCCATCAATGGTTCCCCGCGTAGAGGAGCCTAGAACGCCTCGGTGAGACTGAAATAGACCCCGGATTCGTCCTCGGCCAGGGCGGCGTCGAAGCGGAGGTTGATGCGCTCGGCCCGGCTGAGGCGGAAGCGCAGACCGGCCCCGCCGGTCCACTTGATGTCCGAGGCGCGGAGGCGGTCCAGGCTCGGGGCGACATCGCCCGCGCCCACGAACGCCACCCCGGTGAACCGCCTCCAGATCGGATAGCGCAGCTCGGCCTGGACCACGGCCGCGTCGCGGTCGAGGAAACGACCGGTGATGTGGCCCCGCATCCGCGAAGGCGGCGCCTGGTTGCCCACCTTGGCCAGCTCGGTGAACGGCACATCGCCGCGGTTCATGGCGAGATGCTGGTTCAGGGCCAGCACCCACCCGTCGGTCAGTCCGATGAACTGACGGGCATCGAGGGTCAGCTCGCGGAACGTGTAGTCGCTGCCCCATGCCCCGTCGTACCAGGTGGCCTGGAGGGCGAGGTAGAGTCCAGCATCGGGCGCGAAGGCGTCGTTGCGGGTGTCGTAGCGGAAGGCCAGTCCGAGGCCGTTGATCCACCCCCCGTCGAGGCCGGGCGGCGGGTCGGTATCGAGCAGCCCGCCCGGCTCCAGATCACGGATGCGGGCATGCCGGGCGGTGGCCCGGGGCCCGATCCAGGTGGACGCCCCCACCCGGCGCAGGGCGTTGACCCCGACCTGCCCGCCCCGGGTGGTATACACCTCGCCGTCCTCCTCGCGGGTGGCATTGCCCAGCCCGAAGTAATCCGTGGGCCAGTCCTGAACGGCCAGCCGCCCCTCGATCAACCAGTCGCCCCCCAGATACACCCGGGGATTCACGGACAGGTTCTTCTGGTTGCGCTCGGACCAGGCCGAAAAGGCGGTGAGCGAGGAGGGAAGGCCCTCCTCGGTGCGGCGCGTCGCGATCACGGAGAGGGTCATGGCCAGCCCTGTCTCCGGGGTGTGGATGGGGAATGGAACCGGAATCCACTCGATGCCGCCCCCAGCTTGGACCGGGCCGGCCAGGCCGGACAGGAAGACGGCGAGCCCGCCCGCCCGGATCGCTCCGGCGACCGACAGAATCCTCACCGGCTCTCCTCCCGGTAGGGCGCCCATTCCGGCTCGTGCTCGAACTGCCAACGGTAATGCTCCTGGCCGGTCAGGCGCGCGGCCGCCGCCTCGTCCGCGATCACCGTGCAGGCGGGATGAAGCTGGAGCGCGGTGGCGGAGATCATCGCGGTGATGGGGCCTTCGACCGCGCGGGCCAGGATCTCCGCCTTGGCCTCCCCGGTGGCCAGGAGCACGATCCGCCGCGCCTCGAGGATCGTGCCCACCCCCATGGTGATCGCCCGCGACGGAACCTGGTCGGGGTCGCCTCCGAACGCGGCCGCGTTCTGGCGGCGGGTGGCCGGAGCGAGGGCCTTCTCGCGGGTCCGCGAGCGGAGCGCGGACAGCGGCTCGTTGAACCCGATATGCCCCGTCGAGCCGATGCCCAGAAGCTGGAGGTCGATCCCACCGGCGCGGGCGACCTCCGCCTCGTAGTCCCGGGCCGCCCCGCGAAGATCCTCCGCCGACCCGTCGGGCAGGTGGGCATGCTCGGGCCGGAGATTCACCCGCCGGAACAACTGGGTCTCCATGGTGTGGCGGAAGGACTGGGGATGTCCGGCGGGGAGACCGATGTATTCGTCGAGGTTGAAGGTCCGGCACCGCGAGAAGTCCAGCCCTTCGGAACGGTGCCACGCGGCCAGGCGGTCGTAGACCGGCGCCATGGTCCGGCCGGTGGCCAGGCCCAGCACCAGATCGGGCCTGGCCCGAAGGGCGTCGGCGATGAGCCGGGCCGTGAGCTCGGCCGCCGCGGCGGCGTCGGGGCGGATGATCACGTCCACGGCGTCGTCCTCCCTTCGCCGGGGCGTCCCAGGTGCCGGTCCGCGAAACCGAGCCAGGCGTCCCACTCGACGGAGGTCATGTCATGGACGCCCGGGCGGATATGGAACCCCAGGCAGGAATCCAGGAGCACATGTTCGGCCGGGAACTCCGACGCGGTCAGCCCCTCCACGCCATGCAGCGCATAGACCGGGCTGGCGGCCCGGAGCATGTCGAACTGACCCCGGGGGTTGGCATGGGTGTCCTCGGTGGCGTTGGTGAGCAGGACCGGCCGGGGGGCCATGAGCGCGATCAGCGCGTGCTGGTCGAAGGGAAGCCGCTCCACCCGGTCCGCGAACCGCGCATAGGTGGGAGTGAACCAGTGGGGGAACTGACGGGTGATCATGGCCACGGTCTCTCCTACCGACGTACGGGCGGGCGAGGTGCCCCCGCACCCGGCCTGGCTCGGAATGGCCATGGCCACCCGTTCGTCGAGAGCGGCCGCCCACAGGGCCGCCTTGCCCATGCGGGAATGGCCGATGGCGATGATCCGCTCGGCATCCAGGTCGGGATCCCGCACCAGAGCGTCCACGGCCCGTTGCAGGCCCCAGGCCCAGGACGCGATCACCGCCCAATCGTGGGGGCCGGGACCGGTCTGCCCCTTGGCCAGGTATCCGCGATGCACCCCCTCGGAGAACGCGCGCTCGGGATGGTCGGGGCTTATCTCTCCGGCATACAGAGTGGCCACCGCGTAGCCCCGGTCGACCGCCCTCCCGAAGCACCAGCGAGGTTTTCGTCCCCCCTCGCCTCGGATGCCGCGCTGACTCTCGTCGGCCCGCCCCCCGGTCCCGCCCGTCCATTCGTCCTCGACCCAGGCGGTGGGGAGCGGAATGGCGGGATCGGAGAGCGTGGTGTGGTTGCCGGTGAAGTTTAGACCGACGAACACCGGAGCCGGACCCTCTCGCCGGTTCGGCACCACCAGAAGGAGCGAGACCGGCGGCGTGCCGGCGGGCCCGAAGCGCAGGGTGAGGATTTTCCGGGTGGCCCGGCCGCCGAGGGCATGGGGATCCACGTCGTCCACGGTGGATGTGAGGTTGTCCGGCGCCGGTGGCGCCTTGCCGTAAAGGTAATGCTCGAACAGCGAGATCAGTTCGGGGCGGCGCGCCTCCCGCCATTCCCGGGCGGATTCCACGGGCCGCCCGTCCCAGCCCACGAGCGGATCCGGAAGGCCCTGCGAATCGGGGAGGTCGTCGACATCGGGCCACATTCGGCCCGTAGAGAGGGCTTCCTTCATCGGGAACGCGCCTCGCGGCCGCACGCCTGGCGGACGCCCGGGCTGTTCATGATGCGGTAGATCAGGGTCACCCAAAGGATGGCCTTGGCCCCACCGGGCAGGACGGGGCGCGGAACCCTTGGCGGCTCTGGATGACTGTGATCCATGAACTGCTTAGCCTAGCTTCCGCGCCCTTCCCCGGCAACCTCCGCCCCCTGAGCACCGAGCTGCGGTACGTAGATCGGCCATTCCTGGCTGACCCCAAGGGGATGAGCTAGAACAAGCCAAGCGAATTCCACGGCCATTGCGTTCTGCTGGGGGATATGCGTGCGCTCGGGTACATGCGTGAGGGTCGGGCAGGAATGCCCGACCCACTTGGGCGAAGGGCATGGATGTTCATGCTTAGCCCAGACCGGGCACGCCCTGTCTCGCCAGGAACGGGACGGGCCTTGCCCACCCCGGAACTGGGATTACAATGAGGATGCAAAGGGATCCCCGCACGAAGTCGGCTCAGGGGTCGCCCCGTCCACGACCATCAGGAAGGAGTACGAGACCATGACTCGCCCCGCAAAACCCCCACGCTCCCGACGTCTCATTCCACTTGCCCTAGCGGCCATGCTGGCCGGCCAGCCGCTGGCCCGCGCCGCCGAGACGGAGGTCATCACCGGCCGGGACGGCGGGGATGGCGGGCTGGTGGTACTGGTGGAGCCGGGCGACACGGCCCTGGCCCAGGCCTTGGCCCGCACCGACCGCCATCTGGTGGTGGCGCTTTCGGCCGACGCCGGGCGCGTCGCCCGGATGGACGAGGCCTTCGCCCAGGCCGGCGTGCATCCGGTCGCCGATGCCATGCACTGGCGACAGCCGGCCGCCCTGCCGTTTCAGACCCATACGGTCAACAGCCTGGTCCTCGATGCCGAAACCGCCCGTCGCCTGGGCGCCGACGAGGTGCGGCGCGTGATCGTCCCCGGCTATGGCTTCGCGCTGATCGACGGACAGGAGCTGCGCAAGCCGCGTCCCGAGGGCATGGACACCTGGCTGGGCTGGAACCGCGACGGAACCGGCAACCGCATGAGCCGCGACACCGAGCTCCGGCCCCCCAACAGCATCCGCTGGCTGACCGGCCCCCGTCATGGCGGTCCCCACATCGTCGCCGACCGGGTCCACTACCTGGAGGCGGCCTTCGGGTCCGGTCACTACCATTATGGGGCGATCTTCGGCCGGAGGCCCTTCGAAGGGCACGCTCGCGACGCCTTCTCCGGCGTGCACCTCTGGAAACTCCGCTACGATGACAGCCCCACCCTGCTGCCCTGGAACAACATCTTCTTCAGCGACGGCGCCCGCCTCTTCCTGCCCGCGGACGGGGCCGGGCGGGCCCCCCGCGGACAGCCTCCCACGCATGTCGATATGCAGGTGCGCGACATTCGCACCGGCGAGGTGCTGGCCGAGGCCCTGCCCCACGCCCGCTGGGGCGAGCGCGTCCGGGCGGGGGAGATCCGCACCGGCGACTGGGGCATGGCCTTCTCCTGGTACCACCGGATCATCAGCGATGGCACGCGGATCTATCAGGCCGACGGCGGGCATATCGTGCGGGCGCTCCGCGCCGATGGCGGCGAGGTCCTCTGGGAACGATCCGTCGAGAACGACGGCTTCGCCGACATGGTCGCCACCGACGGCACGACCCTGGCCGTGGTCGTTGCCTCCACCGACAACTTCCCCGCCCCGAGCTTCCGCAACTTCAACCGCAACGCCAATCGGGCCAAGGTCATCCTCGGCCTGGACCCGGCCACGGGCCGGGAACGCTGGCGCTACGACGGGGCCGAGGGCTACCCGCTGGCCTTCCTGATCGTGGACCATGGGGTGGTGGCGGCGGCCAGCCATCTGGTCGGCCCCCGGCATGTCCAGGAACGCGCCACCTCCATGCGGTCCACCCCCGAGGTGGCGGCGAGCAGTTTCCTGGTCTCCCTGGACGCGGCCACCGGCCGCGAGCACTTCCGGCACGCCGGCACCGAGGCCTTCGCCGAGCTGAACAATCGGGGCGACCGGGCCGGCCTCAATGTCCGGTCCGACCGGATCATCTACAACGAGTCCATGTACGCCTATGCCTACGATATCCGCAGCGGCCGGCTCCTCGGCGAGGTGGACTGGCAGACCCGGTTCACCGGCTGGAGCGCCACCACCCAGAACTACCTGCTCAACGGAACCCGGTTCCTGTCCCACGACGGCACGGTGGATGAGGAAAGCGGCATCAGCCATTCCGACTATGGCAGCTTCAACCGGCCGGCCCATGGCGCGCTGCACATCGCGGGCGGCTTCCGCACGACGTCCTCGCGGCGCTCGGTGGGCGAGACCATGGCCCTGGCCCACGAGGCCCGGTTCCCCGATCCCGTGCCGGACGGCCAGCGCCTGCTCACGCGCGGGCGGGCCACGGGAGTGCGCAACGCCGCCCCCGCCGACTGGCCCACCTTCCGGGGCGATTTCGCCCGCCGGGGCTGGCGACCGGCCGACGGCCCGGCCCGCCTGACCCCCGCCTGGCAGACCGCCATCGGGAACCTTCCCGCCTATGACGGACCCGGAATCCGCTACGACTGGGAACAGAACAGCGACAGTCCCGGCGTCATCACCCAGGCCGTAGCGGATGCCCAGCGGGTGCTGGTGAGCGTGCCCGACCGCCATGAGATTGTCTGCCTGAACCTCTCCGATGGGCAGGAGCGCTGGCGGACCCGCCTCAGCGCCCGCAGCGCGGCCCCGCCCACCCTGGCTGGTGACGTCGCCTTCGTCGGGCTCAACGACGGCACCGTCTCGGCCCTCAACCTCAACGACGGCGCGGTGATCTGGACCTTCCTCGCCGCCCCCTACGAGCGCTACCACAACGCGCACCAGCAGATCGAAAGCACCCACCCCGTGCGCTCCAGTCCGGTCCTCCACGACGGCCTTCTGTATGTGGCGGCCGGCCGCCACGGCCGCAGCGACAACGGCGTCTTCGTCTGGGCCCTCGACCCTGCCACCGGAGAGCCCCGCAACCGCACCGTGATCACCGATCAGCATGTGAACGACGTGATGCAACTGGCCAACGGGCGGCTGATGGTGGCCTACTCCTATCTCGATCCGGCCACCTTGCGGGGCATGGACGGGCGGGGCAGTCCGGTGATTATTCCCGATGAGCAGGGCCACGATGGCGGCATGGGATGGATCGGCCCCTATCTGCTCTGGCGCGGCTACCGCGTCCATGGCCCGGACGGCATGCGGCGGGCCGGCCCCGCCATCCAGACCGACACCGCCTTCTGGCGGTTCATCGCGGGCGCCTTCGCCGAGATGGCTTTCGATGATGTCGGCGAGCATCAACGCGTGATCCGGACCGCCAGCGAACATTTCGCCGACCGCACGGGGCCGCGCAGCCTGCTGACCTTCCTGGCCGGGGCCGGGCGCTACCACTACGCGGTCACCCGCGCGGGCGGGAACATCCGGGTCGCCGTGGCCGACACCTCGGCCGAAACCCAGGAGACCTACGACTTCGAGATCGCCCGGGGCCGCGAGCTGGTCATTCCCGACAGCATCGCCATCGCCCACGGCCACGTCATCCTCACCACCACCGCCGGCCGGGTGCTCGCCTTCCGGGCGCCGTAGGCAGGCGAAGGCGGGCGGAAGGGGTTCCGGCATGCGGCACCAAAGCACATTGACGACCACCCTGGTTTGCGGCCGCGCTCTTCAGCGCCCGGAAGGTCCATGTCGGAGCGCGGACCTATCACGGAGGGGCTGGCTACCGGATGCCCCCGACGTGGCACGGTGCTTCCAGCCGGTGCCCGCGCGAGGCCGGATCCCGGAACGACCATGGTCGGCGGAAGCGCTGTTCATGGACGGATCGGGATTATATCTCGCGCGGCTCCGGGCTAGAAGCCCGGGCCACGGAGGGACCGGCCCACAGCCCACATCCCACAGCCCACAACTTGTCCG
>PXDE01000350.1 GCA_003566475.1 PVC group bacterium
GAGGAGGGCGGCGGTCAGCAGGGCCGTAGGCAGGAATCGCATGGCAGTCCTCCGAGAATGCGGAAGCCTACCCCGGGGCGGCAGGGAATCCAATCTCGCTTTACGATTTGCGGCCGCGTGCCTCGGCCTGACGGGTCGGCCGAGGCCGCATCTCCTCCTCGAGCTTCTCGGCCAGGAGAATCTTGAGCAGCGACGGATAGGGCACATCGCGCTTGCGGGCCTGGGTCTTGAGGGCGGCCAGCAGGGATTCGGGGAGCCGAAGCGAGATGGTCCGGGTCGAAGGCCGGAGGTTCGGGAACACCGCCCGTTCCGCCTTGGACCAGTCCAGGTGCTCGGTGGCGTCATGGGTCGCCCAGAACGCCCGCTCCTCGTGCTCGTTCCGAAACTCTGGAATCGGCTTCTTCGGCTTTATGACCTGCAGGATCTCCGGAGAGCGGATGGGTGTCAACCAGCCCGGCGGAATCCGGACCACCGTGTGTTGGGCCTGCCTGTAGCTGCGCCCGCCAAGGGCGCGGCCGCATGGGGATCGGCTTCGATCCGCGCCTACCGAGGAGCCTCGCACGGATCCGCGTCCCGTCGCAGCGGCGCGCGTCGGCGGCCTGAAGGGCCGGGTTTGCTCAGCCCAGGGCATCGCCCTGGGGACACGGCGCCCATCGATGCGGCCTGAAGGGCCGCGTTAAACCTGCCGGAAACGCCCATCCGTGCCGGATGCCCTGGCCTAACCCGGCCCTACAGGCCGGATGCGTTTATCGCCATGCGGACCCAGCCCGCTGGGCTGGGCTAAGGGAACGCGACCCTTCGGGCCGCCGCAGATCCGACCGGCCAGGCGCAATCGGCCCATCCATGCGGCCGCTAGGTCACGCCGCCATGCAACCGACATCTCGGGACGCCCACCCCGTTTTGGACACGTAAACTGACGATCGGAGATTAACGTGTCCGTCATGCGCCACCCCGAACGATGTGGGGTATGTGTCATATTATGCTGATATACAATGATCTACATTCATTCCTGTCGCCGGATGGGGATTCGGAGTATGGACACGTAACCTGACGATCGTACGTTTACGTGTCCAGTACACGCCTTCGCTGGCAGCACGGAATCTGGCCTGGGGCGTTCGTATCGGCCTTGCTAGCCGCGACGAAACTCATGGATATGGTTCTTGCGGTTTCTTCGCTGGTCACCCACGGCCTGCGCGATTTCGCCGAGGTACGATGAAGAATGACCTGAGGTAAATGCCTGGACAGGAATTGATTGCGTCTTAGGCTGACGCGTATGCGCCCATGGCGGGACGTGGACTGGGGTCGTGTCCAGCTACGGGCATTGGGCTATGCTTGCCCTGTAGCTGGACACGGACGCCCTCTCGCTCCACCATGTCGGCGTAACGTCAGGAGGATCACAATGGACATGCCAAGCCGCGCCGCCTGGATGGAGGGCGGGTGGGGCCTCATGCACCACTACAACAAGAGCGGGGCCGAAGGCCTCGAGGTGTTCGACGAGCAGACCGACCGCTTCGATGTCGATGCGCTGGCCCGTCAGCTCGGTGAACTCGGCGCGGACTGGTTCATCCTCTGCGTCTGTCACAACGCCTCCTCCCGGTACTGGTGCGCGCCCAACGCCACGCTCGAACGGTACGTCCCCGTCCCGGTGTGCTCGCGCCGGGATCTGATCGCGGATCTCGCGACGGCGCTCCGTCCGGTCGGAGTCCGGACCCTGGTCTATGTCTGGCCCTGGTACGAGGAGCAGAAGAATGAGAAGACGCAGGCGGCGCTGGCCCCGGACTATCCCGCGCGGTGGTGCGAGGTGCTTGCGGAGTACTCCATGCGCTGGGGAGACCTGGTCTCCGGCTGGTGGGTTGACGGCGCGGGCGTGGATCCCGAACCCAACCTGGCCCGGCTGGCCGCCGCGCTCCGCTCCGGAAACCCGGATGCGGCGCTCGCGTTCAACGGCGGATGGGGCAAGCTCGACCGGCACTCCGCCCACGACGACTACTGCGCCGGCGAGCACCTCAATCTGCCGACCTGCCCGGGACACTCCGACCGCGGCGCGCTCCGGCATCTGCTGAACCCCGTCGGAGGATACTGGGGCGGATCCCGGGACATGGTCGCAGGGGTGGACGCCCATCCCGAGCTCAAGTTTTCCGATGAGCAACTGACCCAGGCCATGATCGACTGGACCGTGCGGAACCGCGCGGCGGTCACCCTCGATTTGCCGCTGCAATGCGAGCGGGGCACCATCGGCAGCCTCGGCGGCATCCTGCCCGAGCTTTACCATCGGCAGCTCCAGGCCGTTTCCGAGCACCTGCGACGGGCAGGCTGAGCCGGAACCATGCAGCGGAACCGCGAATGAACGCCAATGAACGCGAATGCGCCATAGCTGGATCCGCCAGGATTCAGCCGCAGATGGAGACGGTCGGGTAGACGTGCCCGGGCCGCAGAATTATCGTCAGTCCAGCCGGTCTTCCGGAGCCGGCGCCCGATCGGGAACCTCGGCCAGAGCGGCCTCGAACTTCTTCCGGGAGGCCCGGCGGGCATGAAGCGCCTCCCGGGGAAGACGTCGTCCCACGCGGTAGTGCGAAGGCTGTTCAAACAGCGTCCTCATGGTCCGGCGGGCCTCCTCGATCCGAGCGTCGCTCCCCGTCCAATCCTCCAGATAGTCCGCCACCACCCGGCTCAGGGAGGTGCCTGCCCCCGCCGCCTTCGCCCGCGCCGTCCGGTAGGTCGCTTCATCCAGGCTGATCGTGAGGTTCTTTATGGCGGCACAGTAGCCGTGAAACTGTGCTGTATCAAGGTTGGTGCGGCGCCTCTCCTTTTCACACCCTTGTCCCATCCCTGTCACATTTCTGCCGCATTCGTTCCGTAACCTTGCGTCCGAAACCTGTGGGAGGGATCGGACATGAAGGTGGTCGCAGAACTGTGGCGGTATCGGTGGTTCGCGCTGGGCGTGGCGTTTCTGGGGGTGAACACCTGGGGGGTGGTCCGGACCACCCGGCCCGGCATCCCCATGGGCGCGGTGGCGGTGCAGCGGGTGACCCCCGAGCCGGGCTCGGACCTCGCGGCCCAGCAGGTGCTGACCTTCCGGTTCACCAGCCCCATGGCCGACGAGGAGACCGTCGGGCGCTCGTCCGCCGCCGGGCCGCTGGCCATCTCGCCCGAAACCCCGGGCCTGTTCCTCTGGACCGACGCCCGCACCCTTCAGTTCGCCCCCGACCGGGGCTGGGTCGCCTGCACCCGGTTCCAGGTACGCCTGCTCGACGGTCTGACCTCGCTCGAAGGCGAGCCGGTGGTGGGCGACCGGACTTGGTCTTTCTCCACCGCGCCCCTGTCCGTCGTCCGCATGGACCAGACCGCGGTCGAGGATAAGGTGGCGGTGGTCCGCCTGGAGTTGAGCGCCCCCGTCTCGGCCCGCGCCGTGCGCGACCACCTGACCGCTCAGGATGGCCGGGCCCGGGAGGTCGAGGCCCGGGTGGACGGCGACGCGGTATCGGCCACCCACCTTGCCCGCGTTCCCATCTCCAGCGACCCGGTCCGGCTCCGCCTGGCCGCCGGTCTGCCGCCTCATACCGGGGACCGGCCGCTGGCGTCTGACCGGGATCTGAGCCTGAACCTCTCGGGCCGGGTCCATCTCCAGGTGGTGCGGCCCTTCACCCCGGATTTCGAGCCGCCGCATCTGGAGCTGCAGTTCAATCAGCCCATGGACCCCCGGGTGGTGCGCTCGTTTCTGGAGGTGACGCCAGGCGAGGGGCTGCGGGTGGAGCCGTCGCCGTCGGGGCTGGCCAGCCGCATCCGGGTGTCGAGCCCGGCGTTCCGGCCCGGCGCGGTGGCCCGGGTGGCGATCGAGGCGGGGCTGCCCGGCGGGGCCCACAGCCGACCCCTGGCCGACCGCATCGAGCGCCAGGTGCAGTTTCCGGATCGCCGTCCCCGCGTGGCCCTCCGCACCACGGGACGCTATCTGTCGCCGGAGAGCCCGCTCGTCCTTCCCGTGGCCACGTCCCGGATCGCGTCGTTCGCGGTCCGGGTGGACCGGGTGTACGACAACAACCTCGTGCCTTTTGCCCATGACCAGACCGGCGGCTGGCACTACCGCCCCAGCGACCGGTGGGTGAGCCGACGGGTGGCGTCCTTCACGGTGCCGGTGGCGGCCGGGCCGGACCGCGACGTTCCGCTGGACCTCCGCCCCTATCTGCCCGATCCCCCCGACGGGGCCTATCAGGTGACCGTATCTCTGCCCGACGGCTCGCAGTCCGCCCGGCACCTTATGGTCGTCTCCGACCTCGGCATCACCGCCCGGGCCTGGACGGGAGGCATGCTGGTGTGGGTGAACAGCCTGGCCGACGCCACCCCCGCTGCCGCCTGCGAGGTGGTGGTGATGTCGCACACCAATCAGGAACTGGCCCGGGGCCGGACGGACGGCGACGGGCTGGCCTGGCTCGATCTTCCCGCCGACGACGCGGCGGGCCGACCGTTCCTCATCACCGCCGAAGCCGCGTCGCGCCGCGGGTTCCTGCTGCTGGGCGACACCGGCGTCCAGCCCCGGGGCGAGACCGGAGGCCGTCCGCACGCCCGGCATCCCTACGAGGCCTTCGTGCATACCGACCGCGGCATTGCCCGACCCGGCGAGACGGCGCGGGTGCGGGCGATCCTGCGCGACCCCGATCTCGGCACGCCCGATCCGTTTCCGGTGCGCCTGCGCATCCGTCGTCCCGACGGCCGGGTGTTCCGGCAGGAGGGGGCGACCCTGTCGGCGGTGGGCGCGGCGGCTTGGGATTTCGCCATCCCCGAAGACGCTCCGACCGGAAGCTACAGCCTCGAGATCACTCCGCCCGGCAGCGACATCGTCTATGGCTTCGGCCGGATCGCGGTCGAGGAGTACGTTCCCCCGCAGATCCGGGTCGAGGCTACGGCCGGCGCCGGCCGGGTCGGCCCGGGCGAGCCGGTGGTGGTGGATGTGCGGGCCGAGCATCTGTTCGGGGCCCCGGCCTCCGGGCTGCCCGCCAGCGCCCGGGCGGAGATCCGCCCGGTTCCGTTCGCCCCGGCGGGGTGGGAGGGCTTCCGATTCGGCGACGACCGTCAGGCCATGCCGCCCCGGTTCGTCGAGGTGGGGCGCGGCGCCCTCGATGCCGACGGGCGGGGCCGGTTCCGCGCCTCGGTGCCGGCCGGTACCCGCCCCCCCGCCGCCCTGCGGGTGCTGGTGGGGGTTTCGGTGACCGAACCCAACGGCCGGGCCTCGACCGCGTTCGCGGGCCAGGATGTGGATATCGTCCCCTACTATCTGGGCGTCCGCGCCGGATCGGGATCCCTCACCGTTGGATCGTCCCGCACCTTCGAGGTGGCGGCGGTGGCCCGAGGCGGATCCGCCCACGACCCGGGCCGCGCCCTTCCCGCGGTCGTCGAGCGCATCACCCGGTCCCACCTCCTCCGCCGGAGCGGGGGCCAGGACCGTTACCATTGGCACTCCGAGGAGATCGCCACCCCGGTCTCCGAGACCGAACTCCAGTTCTCCGACGGCCGGGCGGCCTGGACCCACACCCCGTCCGAACGGGGCGACTATCGGCTGGTGGTGCGCGACGAGGTGGCCGGAGTGGTGACCAGCCATCGGTTCTGGGTGTCCGGACCGGGGGAGACCCGTTCCGCGTTCGGCCACACCGAGCCGGACCGGGTGACCCTCCGGCTCGACCGCGAACGCTACCGGGCGGGCGACACCGCGACGCTGGAGGTCGAGGCCCCGTTCGCCGGATCCCTGCTGCTTACCCTCGAGACCGACCGGGTGCTCGAAGCCCGGCGGATCGACATGACCGGCCCCGCCGCGACTCTGGAGATCCCGGTGACCGCCGACATGGCTCCCAACCTGTTCTGCGCGGTGACCGTGATCCGCCGCACGGGATTCGGCCCCGAAGGCGTGCAGGTGCGGTCCTCCGGCGTGACCCGGCTCGAGGTCGAGCAGCCGCAGCGGGTGCTGCGGGTGGCCAACCATGCGCCCGGCGCCCTCGCCCCCGGCGACACCCTGGCACTTCCGGTGCAGGTGCACGACCTGGCGGGTGAACCGGTGTCCGGGGCGGAAGTCACGGTGGCGGCGGTGGACGAAGGCATCTGCCTGCTCACCAACTTCACCACCCCCGACCCGGCCGGGTTCTTCCTGGGGCCGCGGCGGCTGGGGACCGCCTGGTACGACCTCTACCGTCAGCTCATGCCCCTGTGGGATGGCGTGCTGACCGACGACGCGTCGCACACGGCGGGCGACGGCGCGGGCTCGCTGGGCCGAAGGTTGAGTCCCATCCAGGCCCGCCGCTTCCGGCCCACCGTGCTGTGGTCAGGCGTGCGCACCACCGACGCCGAGGGCCGGGCGGTGGTGGAACTGGACGTGCCCGAGTTCACCGGCACCCTGCGGGTGATGACCGTGGCTGTCTCGCGCGACGCGTTCGGCCGGTCCCACCCCGAGGACGCGGTGGTGGTGAGACGTCCGCTCACCGCCCGCTGGAGTCTGCCCCGGTTTCTCGCTCCCGACGACCGCTGTGACGTGGGGGTGCAGCTCTATGCCGATGAGTCGTTCGAGGGCGAGGCCCGGGTCCGCATCGAGGTGGACGGTCCCCTGGCGATCCGGGGCGAGCCGCGGGGAACCCGCGAGCTGGCCCCGGGTGGCCGGGCCGGTCTCGGTTTCGCGCTCACCGCCGGCAGCACGCCGGGCGTGGCCACGGTGACCCTGCATGTCGAGGCGGGCGGGATGGCGTGGTCGGAGACCGAGGAGATCGCGGTGCGTCCGGCCGCCGCCCTCACCACCGTGTCCGGCGTGCTCGCCGTCGACGCGGGCGAGGAGAAGACGTTTGTGCCCGGACGGGCCTGGGTGCCGGGCACGCTGGCCGGAACCATCCGCGTGTCGGGCCTGCCCGCTCTGGAGCTTGCGCCAGGGCTGTCCTACCTGCTGCGCTATCCCTACGGGTGCCTGGAGCAGACCGTCTCCTCGGCGTTTCCGCTCCTGTACCTGGCCGACCTGGCCGCCGAGGTGGCCCCGGACACCCTGGGCGCCGAGGAGGCCACTCCGTTCGTGGACTCCGCCATCCGCCGGGTGATGGGCATGCAACGCCACGACGGCGGGTTCGGCTGGTGGTCGGCCACCGAGGGCGCCTGGCCCTGGGGCTCGGCCTATGCCGCGCACTTCCTGGCCGAGGCCCGGCGGGCGGGCTACGAGGTGCCGGACGACCGGATGGCGGCGGCGGACCGCTTCCTGGCCGCGCTTCTGGCCCGCCCGCCGCGCGAGGGCACGGACATCGTCAGCGCCCTCTGGCGTGAGGACATGAGCGCCCGCGCCTATGCCGCCTACATCCTGGCCCTGCGCGGCCGGCCCGACGCGGGCTGGATGGCCCGGCTGGCCGAGCTGACCCCCCACCTCCCCCGCAGCGCCGCCATCCACACCGTGGCCGCACTGGCCGCCACCAGCGACCGGCGGGCGGCCCTCGATCTGCTCGGCCAGATCGGTCCGCCGGGACCTCCGTCGCCGCGCCGCGCGGCGGACTCGGACTCGCTCGCCAGCCCGGCCCGCGACGACGCGCTGCTCCTCTCGGCCTGGGTCGAACTCGACCCGCA
>PXDE01000116.1 GCA_003566475.1 PVC group bacterium
CCGGCTCGGACGGAGCCTCGCCCTCCCGGTCGGCCCTCCTCTCCGGAGCGTGGGTTCCTCCGAGCGAGCGCCTTCCTTCGACATTCGGAATTCGACATCCGACATTCTGCGGTTCCGCGGTTCCGCGAGCCGTCCGTCCGAGCAGCGGGAAGCGATCGCGAACGGCGACCGGAACCCGCGACCGGGTTCGATGTTGGACGTTCGAAGTTCGATGTTCCCCGCGCCCCGTGTCTCACCCCCCATCCGGCTCGCCCACCGGGCAAGCGACCCTCACTGACCACTCCCTGAACACTGAACCCTGAACCCTGAACACTCCCCCCCCATCCCCCCTTGCCATCCCCCCCCCTCATGGGGTAGCCCTTCCCCCATGACCTCCTTCCCCCTCCCCTCCCCTCGCCTCCCCGTCGCCCTGGCCCTCGTCCTGGGTGCGGCTCTACCTCTCCGCGCCCCCGCCCAAGTCGAGCGGCCGTTCATCCTGTGGACCCGCGAGGACGCGGCGGAGATCCGGCGGAAGATCGAGACCGAGGACTGGGCCCAGGCCGAGCTGGAGCGGATGCGCGAGATCCGGGGCCACGGGCAGCAGTTCACGCGGCTGTTCGAGGCCTCGGTGATGGGCGACGAGCGGGCCCGGGAGCAGGAGAAGGGCTACCTGCTTTCGTTCATCGACCGCCCGGTGGGCGAGAGCCGCCGCCACACCATGTACTTCCACGCCCTGCGCTACGACGTCCTGCACGACGTCCTCACCCCCGAGGAGCGGGCCGGGATCGAGCGGACCTTCCGGACCCACGTCCAGTGGAACCTCGACCATCCGCGCCACGAGACCCGGATCTCCTGGCTGCCCAACATGCAGCATCCGCGCCAGCTCGGATCCCACCTGATGGCCCTGGCCCTCCAGGACGAGGCGCTGATCCGGGCCATCTGGTCCGCCCCCAAGGGGTTCAGGTGGTACTTCGACGAGTACGTGGCCGACGGCAAATTCTACTTCGAAGAATTCGCGAAAATCGATGGCACCATGACCGAGCTGCTGCTGTTCGCCCGCGGCCTGCGGCGACTGGGACTCGACGAGCTGGGATTCGGCTACACCGGCACGGGCGGAGCGACGCTCCAGCGCTATGTGGCCAGCGTGCCCCGGATCGGCTGGCCGCGTACCGAGTTCGGCCGGGGGCGGCCCCATTATGGCATGGTGACCATGGGCGACGCCCGGGGGGCGCAGGTCGAAGGCGCCCCGCCCTTCCTGTTCCAGCATGCGGTGGTGCCGGGCAGCCTCACCGGCGAGGACCCGGCCGGGCGCGAGTTCATGGGGGCCCAGATGCAGGGCCGCGACCATCGGAATCAGCGGGTGACCAAACTGGGGCGGCGGCACTGGTACGAGATGATGCACGCCCTGGATCCCGAGGCCGGGTTCGGCTACTTCCTGGCCCAGATGCGGCCGGCCGGCCACGAGGTGTACCGGCCCACCCTGTGGTGGGGGCTCGACCCCATCGCCCCCGCCGAGGTCACCCCGCCGCCCGCGCCCTCGGGGGTGTTCCCGGAGCGCGGGTTCGCCATCCTCCGGGCCGACACGTCGCCCGCCTACTGGGAATCGGCCGCCCCCGCCGTCTCGCTCCAGTTCGCCAAGCTCTATGTCCACTACACGTCGGACTGCTTCTCGCTGCTGGGCTTCCATGCCTTCAACCGGCCCATCTACGTCAACCGCACCATCTCCCACGGCTACAACGGCGGCCCCTGGGACTTCCATGTGCGGGGTCATGCCGGGGTGGTGGTGGACGGCCTGCAGGCCCAGCCCATCGGCATCGTGCCGTCGCGCCACCGGTTCGCCGACGCGACCAGATTCGTGCACGCCACCACGGTCGGGGCCGAGCCCATCTACACCGGGCGGCGCGAGGTGCGGTCGAGCGACCAGCCCCGCGAGCCGGCCGAGAAGGTGTATCCGGGGGTGGATCTCACCCGGGCCCTCCTGCTCACCCGCGAATATCTGTTCGACGTGTTCGAGGTGCGGGCCGACGGCCCCCGCGAGATCCACTGGCTGGTCCACGCTCCCGGCGAGGCCCGGGCCGAACCGGGACAGCGGTGGGCCGAGACCGAGACCCTGCGGCGGAGCACGCTGCTGAACATCCCGGAACTGGAGGTGACCGGTGAGCGCCGGCTGGCCGACACCGACGGGCCGTGGTCGGTCACCACCCTGCAGACCTGCGCCATACCGGTGGAGGAGAGCGTGCTGGGTCCGGACTGGTACGGGCGCGGGATCGGCGTGCGGGTGACCATGCTGGGCGAGCCGGGCACCGGGGTCTACACCTTCGACACTCCACACGTCTACACCCGGGGCAGCCCGCGCACCCCGCCCGCCGACCACCCCCGCTGGGAGGCGGTGCCGGAAGTCGGCGGAGTGTCGCTGACCGTGGAACGCCGCACCGACCGGACCGTGTTCGTGGCCCTGCACGAGCCCTTCGAGCGGGGCACGCCGGGGATTCCGACCTTCGAGCGGATCGCCCAGACCGACGAGGCGGTGGCCGCCCGGGTGGTCGGGCCCGAACGGGGGGTCGACGACCGGGTGATGATCGCCTTCGGCGGCGAGGCGGACAAGGCCCGTACGCTGGCCGACGAGGAGGAGTCGTTCACCTTCGCCGACCATGCCCACGTCCGAATCGGGGCGGAGGCGGTCGAGGTCACCGGGGCGGTCACCGCCCTGCGGGTGACCGTCGAAGGTGCCCCCCGCCTGGTCATCAACGGCACGCCCCGCCCCGAGGCGACCGTCGAGGACGGTCGGCTGGTCTGGACGATGCCGTAGCCGACGCCGCCTCCCGTAGCCGCGGCCGGCCCAAGCCCGCGTCGGGCCAACGGCCCACACGCGGCCAAGGCCGTGGATGACGCAGAGAACGACGGTGGGGAGGTGCCCGGGGCAGAGCTTCGCGCGGGTCGGGCTCGTTCCCAAGGGCGGCTGAACGCTGGCCACGCGTCCGCCTTGGGGCGGGACGTGGACAGGGGTCGCGTCCAGCTACGGGCTTCGCACGAACCGGGCTCGTTCCCACTGTCGGCCAAACGCTTGGCGCGTTCGGCTACGGGCTCCGCGCCCGGCCTGCGCGTAGCTGAATCCGCCGAGGATTCAGACGACGACGGGAACGACGCTGGAACCGCGCCCGAGCGAGCTTACCGCCGCCCTGGCCAGCATCCATACCATCGTCCGTTCTCCTCGCATCTCAGCTCTCCTTGCTGGGGTCCGGAACGAGCGCCTGCATCCGCCCGGCCGCCTCGTAGAGATCGAGGAGGGCGTCGCGGAATTCGGCCTCGTCGAACTGCCGCCAGTTTCGCCCGCGCATCTCCCGTTCGAAGTCGATTCGCCATTGCATGGCCTCCCGGGCCTGGCGTTCAAGGGCGGCGGGAATCCGCGCCCGCATGGCGTCATCGGTCAGGATCCGCTCGATGGCCAGGCGGGCTTCGGTGGACTGGACGCCTTCGACCAGGTGCTGGAACTTGACCTTCGCCAGCGCCCCATCCGGACCCGGCGCCAGGGTGAAACGCGTGTTGCGAAGCAGGTTGACCCATCCGCTGCGGTGGAACAGCCGATCCATGGTCGGACGTCCGCGGGCGTCCGTGCCCGGCAGGCGGAAGGAATCCCCCCAGATCCGGCTGATGCCCTGGGACCCCTCGGTCCGGCCCCGAACTCCGCCTCGTCCCCCCACGCTGCTCGTGGCCTCGCTGAGCATGAACCACTGGATGAGTTCGCCGGAGAACCCTCGGCCGAGGGAGAGGCGGACGAAGGGATGGTCCCAGTCGCCGCGGATCCCCTGCTCCCTGACATCGGGGTATCCGGCCGGGAAATGGGGCTGTTCCTGGAAGCCGATGACCAGCCCCGGCACCGGCTCCGGACGTCTGGGCACATCATAGCCCCGCTGGTGGGAGATGACATTCCAGGTGCGGCCGGGAAACAGGCGGGCGGTCGCCGCCGCGAACCGCTCGGTGGGCTTGCGGTCGTGGGCCACCCCGAGGAGGATCGAATCGTCGCTCCAGCCCAGACCGGTCAGGGTCCGGATGACCTCGTCCACCACCGGTTCCCAGAAGCGGTCCCCCTCGGGGGTTCCGATGTGGGGAACCGCCACGAACTCCCGCCGACCGTCGGGCGAGACCACCTGCACCGAGATGGTGTCGGCCTCGTCACCGTCGCTCCCGTGCCGCATGTCGATGTCCCAGAGATACAGCACGACGCGTCCCGGGGCTCCGAGAATGCCGTCCCACTGCGCGGCGAAGCGGCGGAGGGGCTCGATATCGGGCCGCAGGCCGTCCCCGGCCCGGGTGAAGCTCACCAGCGGGAACCGGGTGCCGAACTGCGTCCGCTCGGCGAAGGTGACGTAGAACACCCGGTGGCCCGCCTCGGCCAGCCAGTGCAGGCTCGGCCGGAGGAGGCGCAGGTGCGCGTCGGACCAGGGCTCGACGCCATAGCGGAGGGCGATGCTGTCGGGGGAGTAGGTGATGTTGTTGAAGATGCGGTACGCCTTGCGGTCGGGCAGGACGAACGAACCGACCCGCAGCCGCAGGGGAACGCGGTGGCGCTGGTCGCCGCTGCGCACCTCGACGGTTCCCTCATAGACGCCGGGGCGGGCGTCGGCGGGGATCCTCACCGTGAGCCAGATGGGCAGACGGGTGAAGGTCGCCGGGGGCGCGTCGGCGAGGATGGCGTATCCGTCCAGCGTCCGGTCATCGCCCTCGACCTCATGCGGCTCGCGGTTCCAGCCATAGCGCACCCAGACCCGGTCGGCGGGGATGCGGGCGCCGTCCGGCCCGGACAGGGGACCGGGCGCCACCTGGACGGCCTCCCCTCCGCCTTCGCCGATCAGCAGCACCTGACCCGAGGCCCAGCCGTTGCGGGCGCCGACCATCTCCACCGGACGCAGGGTGCCGGAGATCCGGGTGCGGTCATCCACGGCCTCGAACACGCTCACGTTGCCAATGCTGCCACGTGCGGTCGAGGGCGCGACGCCAGGCAGGGACAGGGCCAGCAGGACGGCCCACGTCCTGGGTGAGACCAGGATATTGGACAGGAACCGGTTCATTCTGATTCGCAACATATCATGACACCTCTTGGGGCTTGGTGTCGAAACGGGGGATGGACGGGACATGAGGGCCTACGAGGTTCGGAAGGCCAGCACGCGGCCGGCGATGACCCTAGAAGGAACTTCAGAACCCGCGGCGTCCCCGTCGTCGCCGCCGCCGAAGAAGCCCCATGCCCACCGCCGCCAGGAACAGGCCCAGCGAGGAGGGCTCGGGCACCACGGCCTCGGCGGGCGGCACCGCGATGATAAAGCCCATGTCATCGTAGTGCTGGTGTTGTGAGGAATTGAAGGCCACGGCGACGATGCCATTGGTGAGGTCGCTGACCGCATAGCCGAAGAACCGGTCGTCGTTCACGGTCTGGCTGGCGAACGGCGAGACCGTGGTGCCATCCTCCAGCGTGAAGACCATCGAACTGAACACCCGGTTGCGGTTGAGGACGGTGATGCCGAATGCGGCCAACGGGGTGCCGAAGGCGAGAGAAATGCTTTGATCTCCCGAGGCCAGGTGCCAACCACCGGAGATTGAAGTGGTCTGGGCTCGTACGAGATAACTCCCGCCAGTGCTCGTCATGACGAGCCCATTGGCCTGACTGACCCCGTAGGCTGCCGTGAAGGATTGGCCCGCCCCTGACGCAAGGGTTGTATTCTCGCCGAAATCATCAAAATCGACCACCCCGCCGATTTCGGCGGCGAAGGCGTCGGAGACCATGGTCGTGAAGTCCCCCACGGTGAGGCCTCCGGCAGCGCTGGAGTTCACCGCGTTGGGCTGCACGACCTGCTCGTCGTACACGCCGGTGGTGGATACGGTGACCGCCCAGGCCGACGGGGTAAGGCCGAGGAGAGCGATCATGAGGCCAAGGCCGACGGGTCGGTTGGAGTTCTGGTTCATCACAATCTCCTTGGTGCAAGAGGTCGCACTCGGGTCCACAGGCGTCCGTGCCGAAGCGAGGGGACGCCTGAGCGTCAACATCCAGCATACCGGGATCCTCCCGACAGGAGAACACGAGATAGCGGCAATCCGTGCCGACATCGCGTCATTTCAGGTTGTGCCGATGGTGTCCGTCGGCTAGGCTGTATCCATGCCGAAACCGAGGCGGCCCAAGCCAGACGTGCTGATCCATCTATGGGGAACCAGCGCCTACGACCGTGAGGTGATCCGGGGCGTGGTCGAGTACAACCGGGTCCATCGAGAGTGGAGGATCCATGGCCATCCTCTCCACGTATCTCCGTCCGTGCCGAGCCTTGCCACCTGGCGAGGGGCCGGGGTCATCGGTCGGCTCACGGCGGAGGACCGGATTCCACGCGGCTGCCGGGCCGTCAATGTGTCGGGTGTCGCCCCGCCTCCGGGCGTGCCGTTCGTCGGGGCCGACGACGAGGCGATCGGGCGGCTGGCGGCGCAGCACCTTCTGGAACGGGAGCTGAGACGGCTGGTCTTCGTGGGGTTGGGGCACCTCGATTTCTCGGAGCGTCGGCGGAAGGGGTTCCTGGATCGGGTCGCGATGGAGGGCCCGCCGGTCCCGGTGGAGAGCTTCACTCTGCCCGCCCGCCGGTCCTTCGACCATCAAGGGAAGCTGCTCCAGAGATGGGCCGCACGACTGCCCACCCCGGTGGGCGTCACCGCGACCATGGACGTGCTGGCCTGGCGGGTCGCCGAGGCGGCCCGGGCGGTGGGCCTGGACGTGCCCGGGCAGGTGGCCGTGCTGGGGGTCGATGACGACGCCCTGCTGTGCGAGGTGGCCGACCCTCCCCTCTCCAGCGTGCGGGTGCCCGCCCGGGCCATCGGATACCGGGCGGCGGAGGTGCTCGACCGCATGCTCCGGGGCGAACCTCCGCCGGACGCCCCCATCCGGTTCCCGCCCATCGGCGTCACCGTGCGCATGTCCACGGACATGACCGCCGTGGAGGACGACCTGGTGGCCCGGACGCTGTCCGTCATCCGGTCGACGCCGCTGGCCGAGGTCCGGTTCGCGGCCCTGTTCGACCGGCTGCCCGCCTCGCGCCGGGTGATCGAGCGCCGATTTCAAGCTGTGCTGGGGCGGACGGTGTGGCAAGAGTTCCAGAGCCACCGGCTGCGGCACGCGCAGGATCTGCTCGCCCGCACGGATCTCTCCCTCGAACACGTCGCCGCCGCCAGCGGGTTCTCCGACGCCAAGCAGCTCGGGGCCGCGTTCCGCAAGGAACTCCGCAGCACTCCCACCGCCCACCGGCAGTCCTTCCGCGCGACGGCGCGGGACCGCTTCTGAGCCTGAGGCAGGCGGCGACCCGGTGGGCCGTCCCCGCACGGCCACCCGCCGCAACCGGACGAATCCCAGAGGTCGCGGAGGGTACAGAGGTTCGCGGAGGGGAAAGTGGGACAACCACGAAAGGTACCAAAGGATTCGAAAGGAGGGTGACCTCCCCATCCTCGCTCACGACGAAGTCCACCCGGTCCTCGCCTGCTCTGAGACACCCATGCACGCTATCCCCCACAAGTCACTGCTCGCCAACAGGATGCCCCCGACGTGGCACGGGGGC
>PXDE01000291.1 GCA_003566475.1 PVC group bacterium
CCACCGGCCGACACCACATAGACGCGGTTGCCGGAGACCGCGCCGGTGGCCAGGAACCAGTGGTCGCCCTGGCGGTAGCTCCACACCTCGCCGCCGGCGGCGGGGGAGGGGGTGCCGGGCATCGTCGTCGAACTCGCCCCGCCGGGCGTAGGCCTCGGGGAACAGCTCGCGGTGGAGGCCGAGGACGGCGGTCCAGGAAAGGGGTTAGAGTGCTACCCCAACCCTGAACACTCGCGTCCCCCCTGCAAAAGCCCCCGGCTTTCCACTTGCGCTCCGGGTGGGGGGGGACTAACTTCCTACATCTCGGCGTCGGCGGCGTAGGATATTCCTGCGCGGTTCCGCATGCGGCAGGCGGGTCGGCGAGAAGAGACATGCCGTGAACGGTTGCATTTAACGGAGATTCCTATGCTCAAGGCTGTCCGTGCCCTTTGGCTGTTGATGGTTGTCGCTCATCCCGTCTCCCTGGTGGCCCTCGACGGGTTTCCAGACAACCTGCGCAGCCGCGGCGGTCTGGCCGTGATGGTCGGGGGCGCCGAGGATGTAGCTCCCGCCGTCGCCCTGGTCGAGGCCGGCCCCTGGGTGGTGCATTGGCTGGAGGCGCGGGAGGACGTGGTGGAATCAGCACGACAGGCCGTGCTCGAGCGCGGGCTGTATGGGCGCATTGCCATCGAGCCCTGGTCCGCCTCCCATCTGCCCCATACCGATAATCTGGCCAATCTGGTGGTGGTGCATGAGGGAGCGCGGGTGGATGCAGCCGAGGTGCGGCGGGCGCTGGCGCCGAACGGACTGGCGGTGCTGCACGCCGCCGGCCGCAGCACCACCACCGTGAAAGCCCGACCACCTGAGATGGGAGAGTGGACCCATGCCTGGTACGATGCCGGCGGGAGCCAGTCCTCGCCGGATACTGCCCTGGCCCACCCCAACGACTTCCAATGGGTCGCCGGTCCCACCTTCCCCATGGGCCGCCGGAAGGATTCCTCCGGCACCATCCTCAGCGCCGGAGGTCGAGTCTTTTTCATCACCGTGAATGTGGTGGAGAACCTGGCCTTTAGTGAACACAGCAGGCGTGGTGGGCGTCGTACCCATCTGGTGGCCCGGGACGCCTTCAACGGCGCGGTGTTGTGGAACAAGCCCTGGTCCGGGCAGCTCTCCGGGGGCCATGGCGATGGAATGCATCAGGCCATCGTGGCCTCTGCCGATCGGGTGTATTGCAGTCATCGGGGGGACGGCGATCCATCGGGGGTGCTGGTGCGAGATGCGGCGACGGGCGCCCCGTTGGCTACGTGGCCGACACCGGGGGCACCGGAGAAAATCGTCCTGCTGAACGGGATGCTGGTGGCCGAGTCTTCCGGCGGCCTGACCGCCTTTGACACAGCACAGGGCACGCAGATCTGGCAGAAGGATTTTGAACAACCCTTTGGTACCTTGGCCTACGATGACCAGGTGTTTTGTTTGATCGGATCGCGTCAGCACGATGGTCGGTGGCTCCATGAACTGGTGGCGACCTCTCTCAAAGATGGTTCCGAGCGCTGGCGCCAACCGATCGAAAGCGAATTCGGCAGGGGAGGCAGGAGATTCTACTTGCGACTGCTTTTCGCCGCAGACGACATCCTGGCCCTGGGCGAGCGCCACAATCTGCGCTTTCTGTCGACTCGTGACGGCCGCGAACTGTGGACCCATACGACCGAAAGACAGTCTCGGGCAGGTGGAAGTTTTGATATCCGTCAGGTGGGGCATTTCTACGCGCACGATCAGGTGTGGCTGCGTCAAGGAGGGACTTACATCGCCTTCGATCCCCAGACCGGGACTCAGAATCGCGTGGTGAGTGGCATAGGCGGCGTCGGGGTCGGTTGCCAACCCGTGACGGCCACCGCCCGCTTTGTCATTGGCGGGCGGTCATCGGTGTTTGGTGACCTGGAGACCGGCGAGCGCAGCCGTTGGCCATTCGGACGAGGGGGGTGTCAGGTGGGCGCGATACCAGCCAACGGCTTGGTCTACGCACCGCCGAACGCTTGTGGCTGTTTGGGAACTCAGCTTCGGGCGAACCAGGCCCTGGTACAAACTACAGACAGGGGCCTGACTTCCATCGAACCGGTGCAGGCGCAACCGGGGCCGGCCTTTGCAGAGATGCGTCTTCGCAGCGATCCGGAGCCGGAAGATGCCTGGCGGACGTATCGTCGTGACGATCGGCGGGGTGCCGCCGTGTCGGCAACCATCGGCCACGATGTGCGGCCGGTCTGGCGCACTTCGCTCACCGGCAAGGAATCGGAAGAGGACGGCGAGTGGCGTCTGCGCGATGGCCGCGTGCTCAGTCCGCCCGTCATCGCCGACGGTTTGGTGGTACTTACCCATCCGCAGACGCACCAAGTCATCGCCCTGGATGCCGGCAATGGCCAGGAGCGCTGGCGCTTTACCGCCGGGGGCCGGGTGAGCGTGCCCCCGACCCTGCACCGGGGGCTGGCTCTGTTCGCTGCCCACGATGGCTACGTATACGCCTTGCGGGCCGCCGATGGCGCTCTGGTCTGGCGCCTGCGGGCAGCGCCCTCGGATCGTCGGATCATGGCCTATGGTCAGGTGGAATCAGGCTGGCCGGTCATGGGCGGGGTGCTGGTTCTGGGAGATCGGGCCTTTGTCGCCGCCGGACGGGTCGTCGATGCCGGCGGCGGCCTGGTGGTGCATGCCATCCAGCCGGAGACCGGAGCCATACACTGGACGACGCGCATTGAAGCAGCCACCCATGGGGTGTGTGACCTGTTGGTCACCGATGGCAAAACCCTCTACCTCATGGATCGGGCCATCGATCCACAGGATGGACAGGTGACTGAGGTACCTTTTCCGCACTTCCGTTCGAACCGTTGTATGCGCGGTGGCTTCCGTTTGCGGGCTCCGGCCGATATCCGCTACCTGCGTGGTGGCATGGCAGGGCTGCATACCACCTCCTGGACACGAAATGCCATGGGATTGCGCCGGGCCCAATTGACCTGGACCTATGGTGAGAGCGAGGGGGATATCATGGCGTTCACGCCGCAGATGAGTGTCGCATTTCTCCTCGATGCCGCCGACAGGCGGAGAGGCGATATCCAGAATGCGGCCCAGTCAGACGGCGGCGGACAGATCGTGGCCCGGAGCGAAGGCGTGGAAAAGGCGCTCTGGACGGCAACGATCGACCGTCCGGCTCAAGTCGAGGCCATGCTGCTCAGCAAGGACGCGGTATTCATGGCCGGCCCCGATGATCGCTTCGCCCCGGAAGGCTCCGGATTCCTGCAGATTCATGACCTGGCCGACGGCCGCCGCCGCTCTGCTCTCGCCTTGCCGGTGCCACCGGTCCACGATGGCCTGGCGGCGACCTCTGGCCTGGTCGTTGTGGTCCTGCGCGATGGCAGTGTCATGGGCCTGGCCCCATGACAAGGTGCCCCATGAATACGACGAACAGGCTGTGCCTGCTCGTGATCCTGACCGCGTTGACGATGGCCAGGGCGCAGGCCTGTTCGGTGCCGGTGTTCCAATATGCTCTGGAGCATTGGGCGGCCGACCCCTATGCCATCACCGTTCGCCACAACGGCGCCTTGGACGCGGATGCCGAAGCGGCTTTGGATCGCCTGCGGCGCATCGGCGCTACACAGCGCCGGGTGCCGAATCTGGCCCTTGGCGTGGAGGTGGACGAGCAGGCCGAGAGCGCACGCCTGGAAATCCGCTATCCACGGATGCGGCCGTCCGCCCCGCCCATCTGGTCTGGGCCCCTGAACGAGAAAACGGTCGCGCAGTTGGTCGATTCGCCCCTGCGCCGTGAGATCGCCAAGCTTCTGCTTTCGCGCCATGCCGCCGTGTGGATCCTTATCGACGGCGCGGATCGCCGTGTCAACGAGGAGGTGGCGACACAGGTTCAAGAATCGCTGAAACGGCTGGAGGCTTCCCTGTTGCTGCCCGATCCTCAGCTCTGGGGCATCGATCCCGAAGGCATCTCCCGCACGCCGTCCTTCGCCATGCTCCGCCTGGCGCGCGACGCCCCCGAGGAGGATCTGTTCCGCCAGATGCTCATGGGCATCGAAGCCGACCTGAACGACTTCGCCGACCGGCCCATCCTGATCCCCATCTACGGTCGCGGGCGAGCCCTCCACGCCCTGGTCGACCGGGGGATCAACCCCGCCACCCTTCGTGACGCCGCCAGCTTCCTGGTCGCCCCCTGCTCCTGCACCATCAAGGACGCCAATCCCGGCGTCGACATGCTGATGCAGGTCGATTGGGATCGGCTGGTGGAGAGGCTCTCCGCAGAGGACGTCGTGCCGACGCCCGGGGCCCTGGGATCCTTCATCGACCGGGCCGAAGAGGCGGAACGACGGCTGGCCGAGGAGCCCGCGCCTTGACCATCTGGCGACTGATAACAGAGGAAATCCGCTTTCGGCGCCTGGGCTTTGCGAGTGGGGTGCTGTCGATCCTCGTCGCCACCGGGTGCCTGATTGCCGCCATGACCCTCCTGCGCACCCACGATACCAGGGCCGAACGGATGCTGGCCGAGCGCGAACGCGCGACCCGTGAGGAGATGGAACGGCTGGAGGACGACTACCGCCGGATCATGCGCGATCTCGGCCACAATGTCCTGGTCATCCATCAGGATCAGGATCTGTCCGAACTCCAGGCCCTGGGCCATCCTCGGCTGACCATGCCCGAAGCGTATGCGCATCGTCTCGGTCTGCACGGGTCCAAGACCCTCAATCATCTCCTGCCCGTGCTGCAGCACCGGGCCACCTGGCCGGAGCGCGGCGTGGAGATTCTCCTCAGCGGTACGCCGGGTCAGATTCCGGTCGTCGGCCGTGAACGCTTTCTAGCCGCCGATGGCATGACCTATCGCAATCCCATCATCCGCGCCCTGCCGCCGGGCATGGTCCGTATCGGCCACAGCCTCGCCCGTCGTTTCGACCTGAAGCCCGGCGACACCACCACCCTGAATGGGGAGGATCTCCGTGTCGAACAGGTTCTGCCCCAGGAGGGCAGCATCGCTGACATCGCGGTGTGGGTTGATCTCGACCGGGCCCAGTCCTGGCTGGGCCTGGAGGGAAAGATCAACGGCATCCTGGGCCTGGAATGCATCTGCCGGGTCGATGCCCTGGGCGTGGTGGACAAAGACGTGCGCAGCATTCTGCCCGACGTCCAGGTTCTGGAGTTCTCCTCAAGGGTGACCGCCCGGGCGTTGGCCCGGCAGCGGGCCGGCCAGGCCCATGCGAAGGCTCTGGAGGCCGAGGCCGCCCACCAGGAGACGATGCGCCGGGAACGCCGTCTCTTCGCCGCCGTGCTGGTCCCTCTGGCTGTGGCCGTGGCGTTGATCTGGATCTTTATGCTCACCCTGGGCAATGTCCGCGAACGGCGAGGGGAGATCGGCATCCTCCGGGCCCTGGGCGTGGGCCAGGGCGCCATTATGATGGTCTTCCTGCTGAAGGCGGTGCTCATGGGCGGCATCGGTGCCGTCCTGGGATTGGTGGCCGGGATCGTGGTGACGGGCCTCTGGGGCGGTATTCCCCCCGACGACCCGGAGTTCTGGCCGCACATCCAGCCCGGCCTGGTGATGGCGGCCCTGCTGATCGCCCCGGCCTTGTGCGCCTTGGCGGCCTGGCTGCCGGCGGTCAGGGCCGCCGCCGAAGATCCAGCCGTGGTGCTGAGGGATTGGTCATGAATACCGCCACCGTGGAACTGACCGGGGTCAGCAAGACCTATCAGGGCTCGCGCTCGGCCGCGGTCGCCGCCTTGTGCGACTTCAGCCTGCGGGTGGAATCCGGTTCCTTCGTCGTCCTCCAGGGGCCCAGCGGCTGCGGCAAGACCACCCTCCTGCTGATGGTAGGGGGCCTGCTCTCGCCCGATCAGGGCATGGTACGGGTTCGGGGCCAGGATCTGGCCGCCCTCTCGGCGGAAGGCCGGGCGGCCTTCCGGGCCCGCACCATCGGCTTCGTGTTCCAGCAGTTCCATCTCATCCCCTATCTCACGGCCCTCGACAACGTCCTGGCCCCCGCCCTGGCGGTTGGAGGTGCGGGACTGCGGCAGCGGGCCGAGGAATCGATCACCAGGCTCGGCCTGAGCGACCGCAGGGATCACCTGCCGGGCGAACTCAGCTCCGGCGAACGGCAACGGGTGGCCCTCGCCCGGGCTCTGCTGCACCAGCCGGCTCTGATCCTGGCCGATGAACCGACCGGCAACCTTGATGAAGAGAGCGCGATGGCGGTCCTCGGGCACCTGCGGGCCTACGCCCGCGAAGGCGGGGCGGTCCTTATGGCCACCCATCGCACCGATGTCAGCGCCGATGTCCTTGTGCGTCTGCGCTCCGGGGCCACGGTCACCGATCATGAATGAGGCCTGTGTCATGTGATCCTGGTTGCCACTCTTTCCGTGATGGCCCCCGACAACGTTCCGGAACACCTGCGCAGCCGCGGCGGTCTGGCCGTGATGGTCGGGGGCGCCGAGGATGTGGCTCCCGCCGTCGCCCGTGTGCCCAGACTGGGATCCGGCCGTCCCGACGTCTTCCGCTTCACTCGATACCCTCAACCACCGGGTAGTGATGGCGGGTGAATATGTCGCGCCCCATACGCCCGGCGAGGAAGGCGACGAAGGCACGCGCTGCGGCCTGATCGGCCGAGGAGGACAGGATGCCGATGGTCAGCGGCGAGGTCATATTGCCCTCGGGGGGGATGTCGATCAGCACACTGCGATCGCGATACAGCATGGCCACCGGGGTCCAGACAATGGCGGCGTCGGCCTGCCCCAAGGCTACCGCCAGGGCCAGATCGGGGGCGGTTTCCGCGATATAGACCACCTGTTCGCGCACGGCCTCCATGGCCATGCCGTGGGCCGCGAACATGGCGGGCGTGATGCGGCCTAAGGCTGTCAACTGGCTATCGGCGATGGCCAGACGCGAACCCGGCCGCAGCAGATCCTCGACCCCGGCGATATCGTGGGGATTGCCCTGCCGCACCTGGATCACGGGGATGAGATTCGCGATATGGCGGCGTTCGAGGATCAGCCCATCGGCTTCGGCTTGATCCATGGTGACGTCGTCATCGGAAAGAAAGAGGTCGCCCTCTCTGGCCAGACGCAGACGGCTCAGGAGCATGCTCGACGGCCCGTAGTCGACCTCAACCCGGACCGCATGGCGGCGCTGAAAGACCTCGATGGCCTCGTGGACAGGCGCCCGGGAGGCCGCTCCGGCGTAGAGACGGATCACCGTTGGACCGTCGTCCTCCACCCTGCCTCCCGGGGAAAGGGCCAGATGCAGCCCTCCGGCCAGGATCGCCAGGATGACCAGCAGGATGATCAGCGCACGCGGCATAGGGCATGTTCCATCAGCCCGGAGTCCACGTCAAGCTGGTCCCGGCATCGACCGCGCTGAACCCCCGCGCTTCCCATGACCCATGCCACCCCACGGCCCTTCGGACTCCCGCGCGAGGCATCTTGGCTCTGCAGCGCCGACAGAGCCCTTGCCCGCCAGAATGCGAACGGCTAGGTTGAGGGCATGGTTGGCGGCTGCGGCTACGCGCGGCCGGGCGTGGTTCCGTCCTCCCTCGGCCTTCACGG
>PXDE01000205.1 GCA_003566475.1 PVC group bacterium
ATGATGCGGCGCTGTACCTGATCAATCTATGTAGGCAAACTATCAATCTCCATCCTCAGCCGGCTGGCCGCCTCATCAATGAGATCAATGGCCTTATCGGGCATGAAGCGATCACTGATATAGCGTTCAGACAGACGGGCCGCTTCAACCAGCGCCGTATCCTGAATGCGCACACCGTGGTGCACCTCGTAACGTTCACGGAGTCCGCGCAGGATAGCAACTGTATCCTCCACGCTCGGCTCATCAACCATGACAGGCTGGAAACGCCTCTCCAATGCGGCGTCCTTTTCCACATACTTGCGGTACTCGCCCAATGTCGTAGCACCGACACAGCGCAATTCGCCGCGCGCCAGGGCCGGCTTGATCATGTTCGAGGCGTCCACCGCCCCTTCCGCCGACCCCGCGCCGACCAGCGTGTGCAGCTCGTCGATGAACAGGATGATGTCCCCTTCCGACTCCGTCACCTCCTTGAGAAACGCCTTGAACCGGTCCTCGAACTCGCCCCGGTACTTCGCCCCGGCCAGCATCCCGCCGATGTCGAGAGCCACCACCCGCTTGCCTTTGAGGCCCTCGGGCACGTCGCCGGCCACTACCCGCTGGGCCAGCCCCTCGGCGATGGCCGTCTTGCCCACGCCGGGTTCGCCGATCAGCACTGGGTTGTTCTTGGTCCGCCGCGACAGCACCTGCACCACCCGGCGGATCTCCGCGTCGCGCCCGATCACCGGGTCGAGCCGTCCCTTGCGGGCGTCCTCGGTGAGGTCGCGCCCGTACTTCTTGATCGCCTCGTACTTGTCTTCGGGGTTCTGATCGGTCACCCGCTGATGACCCCGAACCCCCTGGAGGGCCTTGAGCAGCTCGTCGCGGTTCAGCCCGTGCTCCCGGGCCCAAGCGGCGAGGGGCGGGCTGTCGAGCGCGGCCAGAAACAGGTGCTCGCCGCTCACGTATTCGTCGCGCATGGCCTCGGCCTCATCGGCCGCCTTCTGGAGCACGTCATGGAGGGCCCGCGAGATCCCGCGCTGAGCCGCGCCCTGAACACTGGCCTGCTTGGCCAGCCGGGCATCCAGGCTGGAGCGAAGAGCGGCCGCATCCTTGCCCACCCGGGCCAGCAGCGGACGCACCACGCCTTCCGGCTGGTCCAGCAGCGCGACCATCAGGTGCGCAACATCCACCTCGGCATGCCGCTCCGTCTCGGCCAGCCGCTGGGCGGCTTGCAGCGCTTCCTGCGATTTCACGGTCAGTCGGTCGAATGAGAAGGCCATAGGAATTCTCCTGTTACCCTAAATAGACTCCTATCAGCGCATTATGTTCAAGCCCAAAACAAGAAATTTGTGCCGAAATGTGGCACAACCGCAATCGCTCACCGCCCAAGATATGCGCCAATATGGCGCACCATCTCCGCACTAGGGACAGACCCTTCCTGTTAGGGACAGGTCTCAAGCCACCGGACTGGGGACAGACCCTGCCGAGTATAGGGACAGACCCCTCCGCAGGGGCCAGGCCTTGCCGCGCGGGTTAGGGACAGGTTCTCTCTGTTAGGGACAGACCCTTTCCAGTAGGGGCAGACTCTATGGGTCACTCCGGGCGGGAACGGCCGACGATCGGAGCCGCGCCCGGATCCCCAACCGGTCGGAAAACGGTCCGGTCGGACACGTTTCCGACCGGTTGGGCCGGACCAGAGGGGTGGGCCAAGCGGTCAGATCCCTGTCCGGGCGGACAGGTTTGCGACCGGTTGCAGGAAGGCGAGGACGAGGGCAGGGCACAGAGCATGAGGCCGAGAACGGTGACTGCCAGGTCTGCCGTGAGGTGAAGCGCCGCGCGGGCTCGGATCGGTCTCTGCACATGCGCGGCCACGCCCTTGGCGGGCGTAGCTACGGGGTCCGCGCCCTGGCGGGCGCGGCTACCGGCACCCCGCTCCGCCCATGGCATTGACCCCCGACGCCGGTTCGCCGCATGGTCGTTCGCCATGACGATGGATGGCATGCGGGCACGGGGCCGGGGCGGATTTCCCGGATGAGCGGATCGGGACGTCAGGGTCCGGACCTTCCGCCCCCGGTGCGTCTGCCTCCAGATGCGCGTCGGCCACCTCCAACTCCGCCTCCCCCTCCACTATCGACGGCGGTTCCGGAGTCGGCGCCGGCGGTGCCCGACGGCCCCCCTCCCCGCTTCCGGGAATGGACCCGGGGCCGGTTCGCCTTTCAGCCGGTCCTGGCGGCGGCCGCCGTGGTCCTGGGCTGGCTCGTCACCGATCCCTTCGGCGTCCGCCTACGTTTCTTCTCCGAAGGCGACCAGAGCTACGAGATGGGCCTGGGATTCCTGGCGGCGGCCTGCGCCATCGCCTGCTTTCGGTGGCATCGACCCCTCTGGCAGGCGGTCCATATCGCCGTCGCCGTGCTCCTCTGCGTCCCGGCATCCGTGTTCATAATCGCCTTCGTCGTCCTCGCCGGCATGACTTTTGCCTTCCTGGGGTCGATCGGCCTGCTGTTCGAACGAGATCTGGGGTACGTGATTCGGGAAACCCGGGGACTCCTTGGCCTCTTGCTGGCGTTCTCCCCGGTGACCGCGGCAGGTTGGCTCCTGACGGCCCGGCAGGTGATCGTCCCCTACACCCATCCGGACCCGCTTCGGCGAGCCGCCGCCCGCCGATACGCCACCGCCCTGGTGCTCACGCTGACCGTCGGCTGGTTCGGCCTCCACCATCTCTACCTCCGCCGTCCCCGCCGGGCCCTGCTCTACGCCACCACGTTGGGACTGCTGGGGGTGGGCGTTGTCGCCGATCTCGTGGCGTGGTCCCGGGGCCGCATGGTCGACGGGGCGGGCCGACCCATTCGGCTCCTGCGGGCTCCTCCACCGGTTCCGGCGGCGGTCACCCCTCGGGAGACCCACCCGGCACTGGCCGCGTGCACCGTGATCGCCATTTTCTCGGTGATCGCAATCCTGGGGTTGCTGGACCGGGGGGTACGCCTTCTCTACGCGATTCCGGGAGGACTGGCCCTGGGGTTTCTGGGGTTTGTGGCCCTCACCATCCTCGTCCTCCTCGTCCACAACGACGCCCGCGAGACCCGGCAGACCGTGGCGACCTCCCTGGCCGCCCTTGTCCGGCTCCAGATGCGGCGCATCCTGCGACTGGATCTTCGGGCCGCCCGCCGGGCCGCCGGGCGGCCCGGCCGGGTGATCCGGCAGGAAAGCATGCTGATCTGGACCGACGCCGACGCCGACCTGGAGGCCGCGATCCTCGATGTCCACGCCGGCGCGGCGGAAGCGTGGACCCGGCGTACCGGCGGCCCGGCCAACCTCCCGGCCCGGCTCCGTCTGTTCTACTTCGGCGACGAGGCGGCTATGCGCGCATACACCGGCAGGCTGCTTTCCGAGCAGGAAGCGGCCATGGGGTACTTTGTGCGGCATGGGGTTCCCCACGTGGTCGTGGCTGGCACATGGACCGAGCTTCCGCCCTCGACGCGGGAACATGTGCTCGCTCATGAGTTCGCCCACGCCCTGTGGCATGGAAGCCGGCTGCGGACGCCGAAGCCGTGGATCGAGGAGGGCCTGGCGCAGCGCCTGGCTGCCGAGATCGCGCCCCTCCCGGACTGGAACCACCGGTTCGCATGCCGTCTTCGACGGGACCGGGAGCGGGGACGGCTCGTTCCGGGCCGGCACCTGCTGGCCATGTCCCGGCACCCGCCCGCCGCTCCCCCGAATGCCGTGCTGGAGGAACGGGTCGTCGCGGCCTTCCGGCACCAGGCCGACCTGTATCGGCAGAGCGCGCTGCTGGTCGGATGGCTGCTGGAGCACCACGGCGACGCGTTCCGGGCTCTGCTCCGGGACCGGGCCGGTCTGCGCGACGCCACGGCGGAAGGATTCGCCCGCCGTTTCGGCATCGGCCCGGACGAGGCCATGGCCCGAGCGGTGGAAGCGGTGCTCATACCAACGACGACGGAACCCGCTCCGCCTTCGGAAGCGCGGAGCATCCTGGACGCCCGCCTGTTTCCGATCCTCGAGGATCCGGCGGCGCCCGTCCGCCTCAAGCTCACCGCCCTGAGCCGCCTCGCGCTGCTCGCGGAATCCGAACATGTCCCCCGCCTCGAGGCCTGCCGGGCGAAGCTGCACCCGGCGCTGCACGGGGAACTGGACGAGGCGATCCAGCTCATCGCATCGACCGTGGAGGCAGCGTCGGCCGAGTGAAAGGTGCGCCCAAGGTCTGGACGAAACCGTCCAAGGGCTGGACGGGGGCGGCGGGTGCGTGGCTTGCCCTACGAAGTCCCGCCTCGCGGGACGCGAAGCAGGGTGCTTGGGGGAGGTAGGGACAGGCCCTGCCCGAAAGGGACAGGTTTGGTCTGGCTCTGGTTTGGCAAGATTAAGGGTTGCATGCTGACGGTTTGAGTGTACATTCAGTCAGTATGAACAAAGAAATCTACATACCCCAGATCCTGCTGGATCGTCTTGAAGAACGGCTGGCGCCGGGAAAGGTGGTGGTGATTTACGGGCCTCGACGGGTGGGGAAGACGACTCTGCTGCGCCATTTCGTGAGCCGACGTCCAGAACCCTCCCTCGTGGTGACGGGTGAGGACATCGTGGTGCGCGAATACCTCGAAAGCCAGTCGGTGGCCAAGCTTCGGGCCTTTGTGGGGAACGCCTCGCTTCTGGTGGTGGACGAGGCGCAGCACGCGCGGGAGATCGGCCTGAACCTGAAGCTTCTGGTGGATCACGTTCCCGGACTCCGCGTCGTCGCCACCGGCTCCTCCTCGTTCGACCTGGCGCAGTCGGCGGGCGAGCCGCTCACGGGCCGGAAGTCCACGCTGCTGATGCTTCCACCCGCCCAGATGGAGATCGGCTCCCTCGAGGCGGCCCACGAGACACGGGCCGCCCTGGAAAGTCGGCTCATCCATGGGAGCTACCCGGAGGTGGTGCTCATGGAATCGCAGGCCGAGCGGGAGCGCTACCTCCGGGAACTGGTCGGCGCCTATCTCTACAAGGACATCCTCCAATACGAGGACGTGCGGCAGCCGGACAAGCTCGGGCGCCTGCTCCAGCTCCTCGCGTTGCAGGTCGGCACCGAGGTGTCGGTGACCGAGCTGGGAACCAGCCTGGGCATGAGCAAGAACACCGTGGACCGCTACCTCGACCTCCTCGCCAAGGTGTTCGTGATCTACCCCCGGTCCGGATTCTCGCGCAACCTCCGCAAGGAGGTGACCAAGAGCCGCCGGTACTACTTCTTCGACAACGGCATCCGCAACGCGCTGATCAACCGGTTCGCTCCGCTTTCCATGCGGGACGATGTGGGCGCGCTATGGGAGAACTATGTGGTCACCGAGCGGACCAAGCGGCATCTCTATCTCGACGAGCCGGTCCAGAGCGCCTTCTGGCGAACCTACGACGGTCAGGAGATCGATCTGATCGAAGAGGCGAAGGACGGGCTCCGCGGCTACGAGATGAAGTGGTCCCCAGGCCGGCGACGGTCCCCGCCGGGGGCCTGGAGGTCGGCCTACCCCGAGGCGGGCTATCGGGTGATCCATCGCGACAACTACCTGGAGTTCATCGGAGCCGCTCCGCCGCAGGATGATGAGGGTAGGTAACCGCAGGGCTGCGTTTTAGCCGAACGCGCCACCTGTCGCGGCGTGGCCCGTAGGGCGAAGACGGAAGCGTTTGGCCGCCCTTGGGAACGAAGCCGTATTGGGCCCGATGCGAGCGGTGCGCGGTTCGGGCGCGAAACCTGCTCGGCTCATGCGCGGCCACGCCCTTGGCGGGCGTAGCTACGGAGTCCACGCCCTTGGCCCCTCGACGCGCTCGGGAAGAAAGGGCGCGGGTACGGCTAGGACCAGGGTCATCCCTTCGGCAGTTCCGCCTTGCAGGTGGAGCAATGGATGGCGGGGCGGGACAGGTCGTAATGGCTCAGGCGGTAGGGCGCTCCGCAGGCGGGACAGGCGAGGGTTGGCTCGGGCGGCGGCCGTTGCTTCCTGCGGAGACGCCAGGGCAGGCGCGGCGGCCCCGGCACGCGATCCCGAAGGCACGCGAACACGATGGGCGCGACCGGGAATCCCAGAAGGCCCAGCCACGTGTACTTCGGAGGATATCCCTTGGCCACCGCCCAATGGTAATGGGCCTTGAACCAGAAGAAAAAGTTCAGCACGGCCCATGGCGCGATAAAGGCGAATGTTACCGATACGGGTGGTGGTTCGAAATGGTCGAAGGGCACCCACATTGACCGAAGCGTCACCGCGACCGCAGGAAGGAAGAACTGGAGCAGGATCCAGCCCAGGGCAGCCCGACGCCGACTCGCCCTCTGCGCGGGGATCATCTACCACCGCCCCGAGGCGCCGCCTCCACCGGAGAAACCGCCGCCGAAACCGCCGCCCCGGAAGCCGCCGGAGCGGCCCGAGGTCCGCGCCGCGTTCCGGAGGATCCACCACAGGGTGCCCAGAATCACCGCCCACATGGCGAAGGCCCACCCGTGACGGCCCTGGCGGTGGAGCGAGATGGCCGAGAAGACGGCGACGGCGAGCAGCCCGACACCGATGGCGTAGACCCACCAGGGCCTTCGTACCGCCAGAAGCCCCGACGTCTTCAACTCGCCCCGGGCCATCTCGGCGAGCGCCTCCGCGCCGACCACGATGCCGCCGCCGTAGTCCTCGGCGCGGAACCGGGGCAGTATCCGGTTGTCCATGATCCACTGCGCGTCGGCGTCCATGCGCCTCCCGTAGCCGCCGCCCAGCTCGATGCGGGCCTCGCGGTCCGACCGGGCCACCAGAAGGAGGATCCCCCGATTGAAGTCCACCCCGTCCAGGCTCATGTGCCCGATGCCCCACTGGTCGTAGAGGGCCCGGGCGAACGCCTCGATGGTCATTCCGCCATCCCCGGAGTCGGCCCTAGGCTGGGGGGTGACCCTATGCCTGATGTCGGGGGGCGGGACGGGAGGCTTCCGATGCACGTAGTCGGCCTTGCGCTCGATGGTGACCACGACGAGCGGAACGGCGGTCTCGACGAGCAGCCGGTCGGCAAGCTCGGCCACCTGCTCGGCCTGCGGGGCGTTGAGGAGGCCCGCCGCATCGAGGATCAGGCCGTCGTCCGGAGGCGAGAGGGTGATCTCGGCGCGGGCCGCCGCAGGGAAGAGGGCGGAGACCAGAACCAGCGCCATCCATGGACGCCTGACGAAAGATGGGGGACGGTGCATGGGTTCCTCCGCGTTCAGGTTCGTTCGCACAGGAAACCCAACCTAGACCGCAGGGTCGGGCCTGTCGATCATGGGGAAGCGCCGAAGAGTCAGGGTTCGGGGGTCAGGAGAGGGGTCAGGGGTCGGGGGTCAGTGGTCAGTGACGGCCGCTGGGCCGTTGGGCTCAGCCGGATAAGGGGTGAGACGGCTGGCGCGGTGTGGGATGTGCGATGTGGGATGTGGGATGTGGGATGTGGCCTTCCCGTGGCCCGGGGGGGCCTCCCCCCGGGCCTCTGGGAGCCCTCGGGTGGCAGGGGGCTTCTCCGACGCCGGCGGCTTATTCTGGGGGCAGGGCACGGGGGCAGGCG
>PXDE01000453.1 GCA_003566475.1 PVC group bacterium
ATCTGTTCGGAGGCAGCGGCGGAGCCGGTGGATCCAACGACCGGAACTTCGCCTCCGCGCCCGGCGGCGGCGGCGGCGGCGCGCTTGCCATCCTGTCGGCCACGACCATCACCTTGGGGCCCAAGGCGGGCCTGCATGCCCGGGGAGGCAACGGGGGCATGAACCGGGTCTGCGGTGGCGGGGGCAGCGGCGGAGCGGTCCTTCTGGGCACGCCGCGCTTCATCATCCATCCCGGGGCCCAGATCGACGTCCGGGGCGGCGATGGCGGGTCGTCGGAAGGCACGGCAGAGGAAATCGCCTCCGGCAACCACCGGCGCAACCGGGGCAGCGGGGGCGGCGGCGGCGGCGGCCGGGTGGCCATCTACAGCCAGATCGACATCGGCGGCCCCGGCAAGAACAAGGTGGAAACCAACATTCCCGCCGCGATTCTCCTCTCCGGAGGCAAGGGTGGTGAGGCGGCCCTGGATGGCGCCACCGGCACCCTGTACGACGGGACCTGGCCCGGGTTGCGATGAGAAGCGACGTGGCTCTTGAGGGACGCATGCCATGGCGTCCAGACCGGCGGCAGAGGCCTGCCGCCCTCCAGAACCTGGATGGCGCGGACGCGGTGGAGGGACGCATGCCATTGCGTCCGGTTCGGCGGCAGCGGCCTGCCGCCCTCCAAGGCAGGAGCCGGGCCGTGGCCCTGGCTATCGGTCTGGCCCTGTCGGCGAGCCGCCTTCCTGCCGCCGAGTGGTGGACCGATCTGGGGGCCCGGGAACTTATGCCCACCTCCACCCGCCCCGACGCGGCGAAACCGCATCTCCGGCTGCTGGCGCCCATCCACGGCGTGGCCAGCGGCCAGATCGCGGTCCGCACGGAAACTCCAATCACCTCGCTTCGGGTTTCCGTTCCGGATTTCGTCGGCGATGGCGTCGTGTTGCCCAAGGACACGCTGAGGATCCGGTATCTCACCCACCGAAGCCTGATACCCGGCGCACCCTCTTCGTCGGGTCCCATGACGACCCTGGCGGATCGGTTCATCCCCTCGGACTCCCTCCTGACAGCGGTCATGATCACAGCGGAGGTTCCTGTGGGCACGCCTGCGGGCCCATACTCCGGAAGTATCGAGGTCAGGGCGGATGATCACGCCTTTCAGGTGCCGGTCACGGTGACGGTGGCGGATTTCGTGATGCCCGGGCGGTCGGATCTGGACTTCCTGGTCTCGCTGATGCAGTCCCCGGCCCAGCTCGCCTATGCCTATGGCGTCGAGCCGTACGGCGAGAACCACTGGGAAGTGATCGAAGCCTCCACGCGTCTGCTGGGCGATATGGGCCACCATATTCTGTTCGTGCCCGTGCTCTGGCATGCCAACACCGGGTCTGGTCCCCAGATGGTGGTGTTCCATCGCGAGGGCGACGGTCTCCGGCCGGATTTCTCTCGGTTGGATCGCTACTTCCGGCTGGTGGCCCGGGAATGCGGCCCGCAACGCTGGCTGGTGCTGGGCGTGTGGGGCCGATGGCTGGCCCGGGCCCGGCCCGGCGCCGCGGGCCTCGCCGACACCGTGCACCTGACGGCGATCACGGAGGACGGACGGCTGGAACCCCTGGCCTGGAGCAGCGATTACGCCGCCCATGAAGCCCTGTGGAGGGCGGTGTACGAGGGAGTGGCCGAGCTGGCCGAACGGCATCTAGGCGTGGCCCGAGAGCAGATTCTGCTCGGGTTCGGCGACGACCTCCACCCGGACGAGGCCACCGACGCGTTCTGGGTCCGGATCGCTCCGCGCAGTCCCGGCTGGGAGGCATGGACCCACAACTACGGAGACAAGGGGCCCCGTCCCGCCTTTTTTCAGGTCGTGGACACCGCCGCGCCCGACGATGTGAACGCCCTCCTGGCGTGGCCACCCGCCCTGGCCCCGCAAGGCGTCGGCACCGACAACCCCCAGCCCTTCTACATCAGCGCCTGCCGCGACGTGCAGCACGGGCGGAGTCCAGCCGAACTCTACTACTCCATTCCCGACCTTGCCGTGGCTCCGCAGAAGACCGGGCACAGCGCCGGCCTCAGTCGAATCGGCCTGGATTTCTGGGTCAAGGAGATCCCGGTGGTGGACGGTCCGGTGGTAAAGGGCGATGGTTTCGCCCGGGACGGGCACGACCGTCGCGCCCATCCCGACCGGGTGGCCCGGAACTACCGGGCCACGCTCACCGCCCAAGGGCCGGAAGGGGCCCTGCCCCTCGTCCACTTCGAGGCCCTTCGCGAAGGGATTCAGGCTGCCCAGGCACGCGTGGTGATCGCCCGCGCGGTCGCTGGCGACCCGGATCTGCGTGAGCGCTTCCGGCCCGTGCTGGAGGCCCAATGGGAGTCCGGGGCACGCCACGGAGTGATCAGGACCGGAAACCCGGCCCATGTCCGTGAGGCCACTGCAGCCACGCTCCATGCCGGATGGGCGCCCCTGTTCCAGGCCGCAGCCGACGCGCAGCGGATCCTGGGCGAGCGCGAAAAGGCCGAAGCCAGCGCCCAGGCCGAGCGCATCCGACGGTCCGGGGCTTCTCCAGAATGAGCAGCTCCCGGTGCCCATGGCACCGGACCGCCGAGTTTCTGGGCGTGCCCGGGCCCCGAAGCCATGGCCGGCCCATCCCAGAACGGACCTGCTGGGCGTCAGCACATACGATGGAGGTAGGTATGCCATGGCGTCCAGACCGGCGGCAGAGGCCTGCCGCCCTCCAGGTATGGGGCCGATCACGCGCCCTGGAGGGATGCGCGCCGTCGCATCCCGCCCGGCGGCAAGGACCTGACACCCTCCAGGTAGGTTCCAGCCCCGCAGCAGGCCATCCCGAAGCTGTTCAGCGGAAGGCCAGCACCCGTCCGGAGGTGGTGGTGACGAGGACGGTACCGTGGCTGATGGCGATGCCATCGGGGATCACGCGCTCGCGGTTGCCATCGTGACCGCGGATGCCTTCGCCGCGATTCACCACCTCCCGGCCGTCGGGGATGATACCGCGGTTGGAGGGGGCGAGGGGGTCCACATCCACATGGCGGTGGCCGCCGCCGGGAAGCTCCACCACAAGCAGGCGGATCTTCCCGGCCTTGTCTCCGGCTAGGTAGAGGCGGTCCCCGGACCCGGCCACGCTCTGCACCACATCGAAGGGGTGGTTCGGGACGTTGATCACCCGCTCCCCGCCTCCGGAGCGCACGGTCATATACCGGTCGTTCCAGGTATGCACATCGACCCTCAGTCCGTCGTCGCGCATCACCACCCCGGCATTGATGTCGCTGTTGTAGCCCATCCACTGGTCGCCGGGGCGGATCCAGGTGGACCCACCGCGGATGCCTCCGCCGTCGGGGATGGGATGGGGGGCATCGGTGTCGGTGTTTCCATGCCGGACATGCCCGGCCCGGCTCAGGGCCAGGGTCTCGGGATCGATGACCATGCCGAAGAGCTGCAGCTTGCCGTCGTGGACCTGGAGGATGTCGTTGACGCGGAAGGGCGCGTCGGCGCCGATCTCGCCGCGGCCCAGGACGCGTCCGTCGCGGGGGTCCAGAACCCAGATCCACACCCCGTGCTCCAGGGGCCCGATGCGTCCGGCGGTGACGTAAAGCCGCCCGTTGTGCAGGGTCGGGCTGGGCACCGGATAGAGGCTCTCCACCTGATCGTGGGCAAGGATGAGATCATGGGCGGGGGCGGCCAGGAACTGCCAGATCACCGACCCGTCGGCCAGGTCGATGGCCGAGACGGTGCCGTCACCGGCCCCGACGAAAGCCACGTTGCCGGCCAGGGTGGGCGGTCCGCTGATGCGTCCGCCGAAGCGGGCCGACCACCGCAGGGTGCCGTCGGCCAGGCTCAGACAGTCCAGCCGGTGGGCGTCGGGGCTGGCCACCAGCACCCGCTGACCGTCGGCGACAGGCTGGGTGAGCGGACCGGGAACGCTGGGATTGAACCGCCAGCCCTGCTGGAGGGTTCGCGCCGAGGCCGGGCCGGTGGCCACCGCCAGTCGGGTCTCCCACACCAGACGGGGCTCGGCGGGGCCGGGCTGACTTGTCCAGGCGTGCCGGCGGGCGTCGCCGCGGAAGGCGGGCCAGTCGCCGGGCTGCGCCTCGCCCAGGCTCGCGGCTTGGCCTCGGTGGAGCAGGCGCTGGTGGTCGTCCACGGTCTGCGATGGCGCGCGGGCGATCATGGCCGCCGCGACGGAAAGGGCGTTGTGCGCGTGAAGGGTGCCCAGCATGGGTTCGGTGTAGAGCATGCCGTGGGCCGGGGTGGGCCGGGTGTCGTACCGCTGGGAATGCAGCCGGTGACCGCTCAGATCCGGGGGGCTCTCCCCGTCGAGGGCGACCGCGCCGGTGCTCTTGAAATACCACCGGGGGGTCACCGCGTGATACTGCCCTTCGTAGCCCTGACCGCTGGTCGAGCCGTCCGTGGCCACCAGGATCGTTCGCAGGGCGTCGCCCCGGACAAGGTCGAACAGGTTGACATGGTACTCGCCGACCAGGATCGCCAGGCCTGGCTGGATGGCGATGGACTGGCGGCCGTTGTAGTCGTCGAGGTCCGGGAAGTCCCGGCGCACCCAGCGGCTGCGGCCGGTGGCGGCGTCGATGGCCACCATCCGGTTGGCCGCGTATTGGTCATAGCCGGCCCCCTGCCGGGACACCGGGCGCTGGGCCCGCTCGCGGTTCCTGGGGGCGACCAGGTAGGTGCTGGCGATCACCACGCCCTGCCCGATGCCCAGGAAGTTGGACGGCATCCCCGCGACGTCGGTATTCCGCCAGCGCTCCCGGCCCGTGGCCGCGTCGAGCCCCACCACCGCCACCGCCACGTTGAAGGTATGGGCGTCGTACATCCCGCGGATCGGGTGGTCGTGATTCTCGGTGAGCATGACCACCACCGTCTCCCCGTCGCTGGCGCACTGCTCTACCGCCTCCGGGAAGGTGGTTTCCCACAACCGCCTGCGGGTCTCGGCGTCGGCCGCGCGCACGGCGTGGCGACCATTGGTCCAGTAGATACGTTTGCCGTCGCTGTGGATCTGGTTCCAGCGTCGGCCGCAGTAGTTGATGCCCGGATTGCGGACGAAATCCTCGCCCAGAGCCAGCCCGCCGGGCACGGACTCGCCGGTCCGCAGGTCCTGCACCGGCACGATGCCATCGCGGCCGGCGCGGGAAAGCAGGTAGAGCCGGCGGCCGTCGGAGAAGTCCCCGCCCCGCCACAAGCTCGCGTGCTCGTTGCGGGCCCGCAGGATGACGCCGCTGAACGGATCCCGCGCGATGCCGCCCCACAGGGCGACGCGGTCGGTGACCAGCGGGGTGAATCGCGCCGTGCGCGGGCCGGCGATGAACTGGTAGCTGTTGACCGGGCCCACCCGCGTGTCGTCGCTGCCCATGTGGCCCCGGGCGTCCCGCTGCCAGCCCAGCCACACGTCCATGCCCTCGGGCCGGGGTGTCCGAAGCGCCGGCCATTCCGTGCCCTGGAGGGCCAGACCGACGCCGTGGCCGGGGACGATCACGCGACGGAACTCGTCGCCGGTGAGTTCTGGCGTCCGGGCGGGGTCGGCGATCAGCACATTGACGCTGCGGTCGCGGAACGGGAGTCGGCGGGGGTCAGGCCACGGCCGGGCATCGGCCACCGGATGCACGTCGGCCTCCACGAAGGCGCGGTCCAGCGCGTCCGCCCGCGCCGGATCGCGGACCAGAGCCACCACCAGATGCCGCCCTCCCCTTGCCAGGTCCACGGCCAGGCCGGGCTCGGCCGGTTCCAGCAGCACCACCAGCCCGGCCTCCGCGCCGTCGTGAGCCGACACCTCCGCCATCGTGGGCTCGGCGGCGGACGCCAGGTGCGTAGCAAGGAGGCGACACAGAACCATCAGTCTCGCCAGGGCCTTCCACGGCGGCAACGTTCGGGAAATGGATCGGTTCATCATGGACCCACCCTACACGCCGCCCGCGGCATGCCTCCACCCAAGGATGCGTCGCACCGGCCCCCGAAATGCGACGGTACGTCGGATGCCGGCCAGGCCACCGATCACTGCCCTCCCCCCCGCACCCGCCGCCGGTAGGCGCCCGGCGAGGTGGCCTCCTCGGCCTGGAACAGCCGCAGGAGGTGTTTGTCGTCGGTGAGGCCCGCCTCGTTGGCGACCGCGTTCATGGGCAGGTCGGTCTCGGCGAGCAGGGCCTTGGCCCGGCGCAGGTGAGCGCGGTGGATCTCGGTGAGGATGGTTCGGCCGAGGCGGTCGTGGAACCGGCGCTCCAGGGCCCGGCGGCCCAGCCCGGTCGCGGCGACCACGTCGTCCACGCCGAGCATGACCCCCGCATGCTGGCGGATGAACCGCAGCGCACTCCGGACCTGATCGTCCCCTCCCGCCGGCCCCAGAGTGGATTCGCGCTCGGCCACGCCCAGCGGGGGCAGCAGGATGGCGCCGTTGGCCGGAGCTGGCTCGCCGCGGAGGAGATCAACCAGCAGCCGCGCCGCCTCCGCCCCCCACGCCTCCTCGGGAAGCCGGATGGCGCTAAGCGGAGGCTGACAGGGGAACTGCCGGTCGTGCCCGGACAGGATGGCAAACCGATCCGAAGGGTCGATGCCCATGCTCTGGAGGAGGGCGATCACCTCCGCCCCCACCTCGTCGGCGGCCACGAACAAGGCGGTCTCCGGAGGGAGTCCGGATAGCCAGCGGCCCAACGGAGGCATCGGCCGGTCGGGCCTCCAGTCCGCGGCGGCGGGCACGCCGGTCAGCCCCCCCGGAAACACGTCCACCTCCATCCCGGCGGCGGAAAGGATGGCGGCGAACCCATCCGCCCTCTCCCGGGCGTAGCGGGTGGAACCATCGCCCACAAACCCGAAGCGACGAAATCCCAAGTCCAGCAAGTGGTGGGCGGCCAGTTCCCCCACCGCCCGGCTGTCCGGAAGAACCGAGGGGAGCCCCGACGGCTCCAGGACGCCCGAGGTGTTGACCGCCGGAACCTTGAGGAAGGCCGCCACCTCCAGATCAGAGGGATCCTCGGCATGGATCAGCAGTCCGGTGGGTCGCCAGGCTCGGATCTGCTCGACCGGGAGGGAGCGGTCGAACACGGCGGTCAGGCACCCGGGAATCTTGGCCAGCACCCGCTGGGCGCTCCGCCAGATGTCCTGCTGCAAGTCCCGCCCCCGGTGGATCCGGGCGGCGATGCGGAGAAGGGGTGGCTCGGGGGCGGCTGACGTCGGCATGGGGGCAAGCCTAGCACAGCGCGACGCGAAATGGGGGTCAGAAGTCGCGAAGTTGGGTGGAGCGGAGGAGCCCCGCCCACCTAGGCTGGCGGTGCTGTCTTGGACAGCGTAGCCAAGGAACCCAGGAGAACTCCGATGCCCCAGAGAACCGAACGTCTGCGCTCCATCGCCATGTCGGCCGTCGCCACCCTCGCGGCCCTGGCCCTCACCTCGCGGGCCGACCCCTACACCTCGGCCCAGGCCGGGGCCTACGACGATGACACCACCTGGACCGAGGCCGGCAATCCGACC
>PXDE01000560.1 GCA_003566475.1 PVC group bacterium
GACCGCACCGACCTGCCGGTGGACCCGCCGAATCTGAAGGAGTACTTCAAGGGCATCGAGAAGGGGGAGCGGAAGCTGCCGGACCTGCTCACCCACATCCTGATCCGGCGGACGCGCAACCACATCCTGCGCTGGTACGGGTACGACGAGGAGACCCAGCAGCCCGTGGACGCGGCCCGGTTCTCCGAGTACCTGGATGGAACCCGCCGGGCCTATGTCCGGGTGGGCGGGCGTCACCAGTTCTTCCCCCAGCGGCGGCTGGACACGGTCACCTACAGCATCGAGGACACCTATCAGGGGCTCTATCAGCAGATCCGGGCCTGTCTGGGCAAGCCCCGGAAGGGGCGTCCGCAGAAGGCGCCGGACGGGGAGCTGACCTACGCCCGGTACGGGCTGTGGCACTACGTGCGGCCCGCCCAGCAGCGCCGCGAGCCCTACGCCAGCCTCCATCGGGCCGGAGCCAACCTGCGCGGGCTGATGCGCGTGCTGCTGTTCAAGCGGTTCGAGTCCTCGGTGTTCGCGTTCCAGGAGACGCTGCGGCGGCTCCACGCCATCCACGGGGCGTTCCTGGCCGCCATCGACGAGGGGTTCGTGCCGGCCGGCGAGGACGCCCAGAGCGTGCTCTACGAGAGCGACCATCTGGAGGAGACCGACCTGCTCGACGCCCTGCGGGCGATGTCGGGCCGGTACCGGGCGGAGGACTTCGACATCGGCGTCCTGCGTAGCCATATCGAGCACGACCGGGATCTTCTCGCATCCATGCGCGGGATGGTGGGCTCCATCGGACCGGCGCAGGACGCCAAGCTCCAGACCCTGAAGGCCCGGCTGGCCGCGCCGCCGCTGCGCGGGGCCAAGCGGCTGATCTTCACCCAGTATGCCGATACCGCCCGGTATCTGTACGACAACCTGAATCCGGACGGCGCGGACCCGCAGATCGAGGTGGTGTACAGCGGCGACAAGAGCAAGGAGCGGGTGGTGGGGCGGTTCGCGCCCAAGGCCAACCCCGAGTACCTGCCCGTGCGCGGCGAGCCCGAGCTGATGACGGTGATCGCCACCGACGTGCTCGCGGAGGGGCTGAACCTCCAGGACTGCGACCACATCATCAACTACGACCTGCACTGGAATCCGGTGCGGCTGATCCAGCGGTTCGGACGCATCGACCGGATCGGGTCCGAGCACGAGGTGATCCACGCCTTCAACTTCCTGCCCGAAGTGGGGATCGAGAAGGCCCTCCGGCTGCACGAGAAGCTGCACAATCGGATCCAGGAGATCCACGACACCATCGGCGAGGACGCGAAGATCTTGGACGACACCGAGCAGCTAAACCCCGAGGCCATGTACGCCATCTACGAGGCCCGGGGCAAGGGGGCGGCCCAGCTCGACCTGTGGGGCAAGGCCGAGGACGAGCTGCTCGACGTGAACGAGGCCGAGGAGATCCTGCGCCAGCTCCGCAAGGACGATCCGGACGAATACGACCGCATTGCGGCCCTGCGGGACGGCATCCGAAGCGCCCGAGGCGGGCTCGACCGGGGGCTCTACGTGTTCTGTCAGGCCGGCCGGTACCAGCAGCTCTTCATGCTCGACGCCGAGGGAGAGATCGTGTCCCGCGACGTGCCCCGCGTGGTGGGCGCGGTGAAATGCGGCCCCGACACCCCCGCCGAACCGCTGCCCAAGGGGCACAACCGCGCCGTCATGGGCGTGCTCAAGACGTTCGCCGAGGAGGTCCGGCACCGGGAATCCGAGCGGACCTACGCCCCCAATCTGACCCACGGCCAGATGTACGTGCTGCGCGAGATACGAGTGATGTTTGACCAGACCGGCGACGAGGACCGCAAGGCCAGCCTCAACGTGCTCGAGAAGGCGCTGCGGGGCGCGTTGACCGGCGCGGCCAAGAAGGAGCTCAACATGCTCCGGCGGGCCGGTTCGGTCGGCGACGACCTCTACCGCCACCTGCTCCGCATCTACGATCAGCACAATCTCCGCGACACCGCCGCCCGCCGCGACCTTGAGCGCAGCGAGAAGCCGGTTCCCCGCATCATCTGCAGCGAGGCGTTCACCTGACCCTGGTCGCCGGGACGGCATGGCACGGAAGGTCGCGGACGGCTCCCCCGGCTCGTCGCCACGCGTCGTCCGGTCTATGACCTCCGGACCAGCCAAGATGGGGGCGCGGCCTTCGGACACGTAACCTGACGATCGTACAGGCACGTGTCCGCGAATCCGGGTCCGGCACGTTGGCTTGGACCCGACCTGCTGCGTCGGTCCTGTCGTGGGGCACGAACCCCGGGGGTGTCGCTCCGCTCGCCCCCCCGGCTAATGGCTTGCCCCCCTTCGGGGTGGCCGGGCCAGGGATCGGTCGTCGTCAGGCATCCGCCAACGCCACCTCGGTCTCGGCCTCCGCGAGGTCCGATGCCGCGGGAGCGGTCTCCACACGCTCGTACTGGCGCTGGTGGTCGCGGATGCCGGCGAGGCGGAAGGGGCCGTCGGACACCCGGGGCGTCTCGTAGTCGCTTCCGTCTTCGGGCAGATCGTGCCGGTGCCAGGCCTCGTACGTGCCGATGCTCAGCCGGTGGCGGTCGTGCAGCAGGCGGTGGTGGCGCTCGGCGTCGAGCGCCTCGCGATAGCCAGGCATCACCCGGCCCGAGAAGAACGACCCCATGCAGCCGGAGCCGTAGCTGAAGAACCCGATGCGCCGGCCGGTGAGATCCTCGGGGTCGGTCTCGAGCAGGGAGGCGAGGCCGACGTAGAGCGACGCGGTGTAGGTGTTGCCGATGCGACGGCCGTAGGCCTGGGCCTCGGCCATCCCGGCCTGCGGAGCCTCGCCGTGGCTGATCCGGGCCAGATGCTGATGCGCCTTCTGGCCCATCTTGTTGAAAGGAAGGTGATAGCAGAACCGGTCGAGCGAAGCGTAGGGCGCGCCGCCCTGCTCGCGGTAGTCGCGCCAGGCGTGTTCGAGGGCCTCGAGGTAGACCCGGATCGAATGCTTGCCGTCCACCTGGGCCTCGCGGAGGTAGTTGGGCCGCCAGAAGTCCATCTCGTCGGCGGTGTAGGAGCCCACCGCCGTATCGAACGCGACCAGGCGCGGCTCGGCCGAGATCACCATGGCCACCGCCCCCGCCCCCTGGGTGGGCTCGCCGGGCGTGCCCAGTCCGTAGCGGGCGATGTCGGAGGCCACCACCAGCACCTTGCGGTCGGGCCGCTGGGCCACCAGGGCCAGCGCGGTGTGCAGCCCCATGGTGCTCGAGCAGCAGGCCTGCTTCAGCTCGAAGCACCAGCAGGCCCGGGGCAGGTCGAGCAGGCCGTGGATGTAGATCGCACCCGCCTTGGACTGGTCGATCCCCGACTCGGTGGCCAGCATCACCACCCCGATCTTCGAGGCGTCGACCTGACGCAGCGCGGCGGCGGCGGCGGCCGCGCCCATGGTCACCGCGTCCTCGTCCGGCGGGCACATGGCCATCTCGTCCTGGGCCAGTCCCACCCGGTACTTCCGGGGGTCGACGCCGCGGGCCTTCCCGAGGTCGTCCAGATCGAGATAGAACGGCGGCGCGTAGAGGCTGAGCGCCTCGATGCCGATGGGGGTCACGGGCGAGATCATGGCCGGGTCACCTCCGGCAGGGCCGAGGCGGCCAGTTCGGACGGGGCGGCGGGCTCGGTGGCCAGAGCCTCGGCGGCCCGCATCAGCACCTCCTGGAGGGTCTCCAGATAGGTCTGGAAATGGCGGCGGCCCTCATCGGTAAGAAACACCCGGCTGCGCATCCGGGCCCCGCCCCGCTCCTTGCGGATCCCCACCACCCCGGCCTCCTCGAGGGTGCGGAGATGCCGGCAGAGGTTGCCGTCGGTGAGGTCGCAGGTCTCCTTGAGCCCGTTGAAGGTGACCCCCCCGGCGGTGGCGCACAGCTCGGACAGGATGGCCAGTCGGCTGGGCTCGTGGAACACCCGTTCGAGATGGGCGGTGGGACGGTCGGCGGCGAGGGTCATGGCCGGTCCTCCTCGCGGATGGCCTGCATGACGGCCTGGTAGCGGGTCTGGTCGACGAGCAGGAGCAGGCCGCTGGCGGTCTCGCCGCCCGCGAAGGCCAGGGCCATGGGCCAGGGGTTGAGGAAGCGGATGCCCGGGGCCACCAGGCAGAAGGCGCCCGCCACCACATAGAACAGGCCCACCAGCGAGATGGTCCGGGGCAGGACGTAGCGGGTGGCGAAATGGGCCAGCCCCAGCAGGCACATCCAGAGGCCGAACAGCAGGTCGGCCTGGCCGTGCCAGGCCAGCACCACCGACAGCAGGGCGCCCACGAACAGCGGCGGGGCCACGTCGGCCACCGGACGCAGGCGGCGGAAGCTGCGGGCCACCTCCGGGTCGCGCAGGAACCAGAGGAGCAGGCTCACGAAGTTGAGCAGGAAGGCCAGGCCGAACACCGCGCCCCACCCCACGAAGTGCCAACGGATCTCCTGGGGGAACCGGGGAAGCGACATCACCCCCGCCGCCGCCAGGGCGGCCAGGCCCGAGGCGATCCGGGCCGGGCCCGAGAACCCCCGAAACCGCTGCCGGTCCACGAGATGCCGCTGAATCTCGTGGACCTGGTCCAGGGCCTGCTGAAGGTTGCGCGGAATCATGATGTCCATGCTCCGAGGCTACGCCAGCCCGCCCGGCTTTGCAATGCAAAGTTGACGGTCACTTCACGATCAGGTTCAGGATCCGGCCCGGGACGTAGATCTCCTTGCGGATGGCCTTGCCTTCGAGCTGGCGGGCCACGGCCGGGATCTCGCGGGCGGCGGCGACGGCCGCCGCCGCGTCGGCGTCCTTGGGCACCGAGACGGCGCCCCGGGTCTTGCCGTTGACCTGCACCGCCACTTCGACCGTGTCCGAGGCCAGCCAGCGGTCCTCGGCCTCCGGCCAGGGCGCGGTGGCCAGGGACTCGCCATGGCCCAGCCGCTCCCACAGCTCCTCGGCCAGGTGGGGCGCGAACGGCGAGAGCAATAGCACCGCCGGCTCGAGCACCGCCCGGGGCCGCGACGGCCAGGGGGTGGCCGCGTTGACGAACTCCATCAGCGCGGAGATGGCGGTGTTGAACCGCATCCCCTCGATGTCGTCGGTGACCTTGCGGATGGCCGCGTGCAGCGTCCGCATCTGCTCGTCGGTAGGAGCGGCGTCGGAGACCTCGGCGGCCAGGCCCTCGCCCTCGTCGTGGCCGACCAGTCGCCAGAACCGGCCCAGGAACCGGTACACCCCCTCCACCCCGCGCATGCTCCAGGGCTTCACCTGCTCGAGCGGGCCCATGAACATCTCGTACAGCCGCAGGGCGTCGGCCCCGTAGCGGTGGATCACGTCGTCGGGGTTGATGACGTTGCCCAGCGACTTGGACATCTTGCGGCCGTCCTCGCCGAGGATCAGGCCCTGGTTCACCAGCCGCTGGAAGGGCTCGGGGGTGGAGAGGTGGCCCAGGTCGTAAAGCGCCTTGTGCCAGAACCGGGCGTAGAGCAGGTGGAGCACCGCGTGCTCGGTGCCGCCCACGTAGAGGTCCACCCCGCCCGGCGTGCCGCTGGCCCCCATCCAGTAGGCCTCGGCCTCCTTCGACACCAGCCGCTCCTCGTTGCGGGGATCGATGTAGCGCAGGTAGTACCAGCACGAACCCGCCCACTGGGGCATGGTGTTGGTCTCGCGGCGGGCGGTGTCGGAGTAGCGGATCCAGTCCTCGGCCCTGGCCAGCGGGCCCCGGGGGTCGCCGGTGGGGCGGAAGTCCTCGAGGTCGGGCGGCAGCACCGGCAGCTCGGACTCGGGCAGGGCCCGGTGCCGCCCGTCCTCCCACAGGATCGGGAACGGCTCGCCCCAGTAGCGCTGGCGCGAGAACAGCCAGTCGCGAAGCTTGAACTGCACCTTGCGGCGGCCTTTCCCCCTGGCCTCCAGCCACTGGGTCATGGCCTCCTTGGCCTGGGGGGTCGGCTGGCCGTCGAGGAAGCCGGAGTTCACGGACGTGCCGTCCCCGGTGAAGCCCTCGGACTCCCCGTCCGGGGCCCGCACCACGAGGCGCACGGGCAGGCCGAAGGTCCGGGCGAACTCGAGGTCGCGGGTGTCGTGCCCGGGCACGGCCATGATGGCCCCGGTGCCGTAGCCCATCATCACGTAGTCGGCGATCCACACCGGGATGGCCTCGCCGTTGACCGGGTTCACCGCCGTGGCCCCGGTGAAGACCCCCGTCTTCTCCTTGTTGAGGTCGCCCCGCTCCAGATCGGTCTTGGCCGCGCAGGCCCGGCGGTAGGCGTCCACCGTCGCCCGTTGTTCCGGGGCGGTGATCTCCTCCACCCACGGATGCTCGGGGGCGAGCACCATGTAGGTGGCCCCGAACAGGGTGTCCGGGCGGGTGGTGAACACGGTCAGCTCCCGTCCGCCCAGATCGAACACCACCTCCGCGCCCTCGGAGCGGCCGATCCAGTTCTTCTGGAGCAGCTTGATCGACTCGGGCCAATCCAGGCCGTCGAGGTCGTCGAGCAGCCGCTGGGCGAACGCGGTGATCCGCAGCATCCACTGGCGGAGGGGGCGGCGCTCCACGGTGTGGCCCTTGGCCCGCCACTCCTCGACCTCCTCGTTGGCCAGCACCGTGCCCAGGTCGGGCGACCAGTTCACGGGGGCCTCGCTCACATAGGCCAGGCGCACGGCGTCGATCTGGTCGCGGGTCCACCCCCGCTCCTCCAGGACGGAGACCGGCCGGGCGCGGTTCGCCTCGGGGTCGAACCAGGCGTGGTAGAGCTGGAGGAAGATCCACTGGGTCCACCGGACGTATCCGGGGTCGGTGGTGTTGATCTCGCGGTCCCAGTCGTAGGCGAAGCCCAGGGCCTGGAGCTGGCGGCGGAAGGTGGCCACGTTGGCCTCGGTGGTGGCCCGGGGGTGCTGGCCGGTCTTGATCGCGTACTGCTCGGCGGGCAGGCCGAAGGCGTCCCAGCCCATGGGGTGGAGCACATTGAATCCGCGCATCTTCTTGTAGCGGGCGAGGATGTCGGTGGCGGTGTAGCCCTCGGGATGGCCCACATGCAGTCCCGCCCCGCTGGGGTAGGGGAACATGTCGAGCACGTAGAACTTGGGCCGCGACCGGTCGATCTCCGCCGGCGTGCGGAAGGTGCCGTGCTCCGCCCAGTAAGCCTGCCACTTGGCCTCGAAGGCCGAAAAGTCGTAACCCGCCATGGTGCCTGTCCATCGGTGATGCCCCGGCCCCGCGCCGGAGCCCGCTGTTGTGCCTGTTTTGGGGCGGCGAGGCAAGCCGTAGTCCGCTGTCTGCGACAGCGGACCTGAGCGCGGCCTCGACGGGGGGAGGGCGCAAGGCCGGAGCAGGCACAGTTCTTGCACCGAGCCCCGGCCTTCCCCGCGCGCAGCTTCGCTGTCGCAGACAGCGAAGTACGGGCAGGTCGATCCCATGTCGACCCGTCCGCCGCCGCACGC
>PXDE01000255.1 GCA_003566475.1 PVC group bacterium
CCAGGGCGGCGTCGCCCATCCAGGCGGGCACCTCCATCCCGTCCCAGACTCCGCCCCACACGACCACCGGAATCCGGTGCTTCGCGGCCTGGGCCATCGCCGCCGCAGGGTCCGGCTCGGAGGCATCGACGATCCATATTCCATCGGTGGGCAGCCGGGGACCTGGCTGCAGCCCGTCCGCGGCGAGGGCGGCCGAAAGGCCGGAGCCCTGGGCTGGATCCGCAGGGAGGCCCACGGTCGGTTCGCGGCCGGCCGCGACCAGGGTATGGATGGCCTCCCGAAACGCGGACCCGATGGAGGTGGCCAGAAACGTGCGCCGGAGGCCGGACCGCTTTGCCGCCTCCGCGCAGGCGACCTGAATCTCCGGATGGGGAATCATCCGGTAGTACCCCTTGGCAGGCAGGGCCACTCCCTCCTGCCAGGTCTCGATGTCCGCGAGGCGCAGATACTCTGCGGTGATGCCGAACTCGCCGCCGACCAGCGGGGCGTCGAAGACCGGCGGGCCGGACGAATCAGCCACGGGGATCCCCGTCGGCCTCGAGGTGGCCCACCACATAGTCGGCCACGCCGTCCTCCAGGGAGGTGAAGGCCCGGTCGTAGCCTGCGGCCCGCAGCTTCCGGGGATCGGCCTGGGTGTGGTACTGGTACTTCCCGCGCAGGGCCTCGGGCATCTCGATGTAGCGGATGTCGGGGTCGCGCCCCAGGGCCCGGAACACGGCGGCGGCCAGGTCGTTCCAGGAGCGGGCCTCGCCGGTGCCGCAGTTGAACAGACCCGACACCTCGCGGCGCTCGCCGAGCCAGAGGGTGACGTCCACCGCGTCCTTCACGTAGATGAAGTCGCGGACCTGGCCTCCATCCTCATAGGCCTCTCGGTGGGACCGGAACAGCTCGACGTATCCCCGCTCGCGGATCTGGCCCCAGGCCTTGTGGACCACCGACCGCATGTCGCCCTTGTGGGCCTCGCCGGGCCCGTAGACGTTGAAGTACTTCAGCCCGGCGATCAGCTTGAAGGCGTCCCGCCGCAGCGCCCACAGGTCGAACATATGCTTCGAATAGCCGTACATGTTGAGCGGGCGGAGGGTCGGGGTGACCTCGTCGGCGTCGGAATAGCCCTGGCTCCCGTCGCCATAGGTGGCGGCGCTGGAGGCGTAGACGAACCGGGTTCCGTGCTCCAGGCACCACGCGCAGAGATCCCGGGTGTAGGCGAAGTTGTTCGCGGCCAGGTAGGAGGCGTCGCGCTCGGTGGTGGCGCTGCACGCCCCGAGATGGAACACCGCCTGGGGCGGATCGAGCGACCCGTCGCCGATCCGTCGCAGCAGGTCGTCCTTCTCCAGGTAGTCGGCGAAGCGGAGCCCCACCAGATTGCGCCATTTGTCCGACGTCCCGAGGTGGTCCACCACCAGAATGTCGTCGGCGCCGCGACGGTTCAGCTCCCGCACCACCTGACTGCCGATGAATCCGGCCCCGCCGGTCACGATCACCCGGAACTCGCTCATGGCGTCCCCTCCTCCGTTGCGCGGATGCGTTCGATGAGGCGGGTCGAGGAGCGGCCGGCCACCAGGGGGGCCAACACCACCCGGCCGCCCCGGGCCTCCACGGTCTCCCGCCCGCTTACATAGTGGGCCCAGTCCTCGCCCTTCACCAGCACGTCCGGCTCCAGCTCGGCGATGAGCGCCTTCGGCTCGTCCTCGCCGAACACCACCACATGGTCCACGCACTCCAGGGCGCCCAGAACCTGGGCCCGGTCCGCCTCGGGGTTCACCGGACGCGCCGACCCCTTGGCCCGGGCCACCGAGGCGTCGGCGTTGAGGCCCACCACCAGCACGTCGCCCTGGGCGCGAGCGAACTCGAGGTAGGTCACGTGGCCGCGGTGCAGCAGGTCGAAGCAGCCGTTGGTGAAGACCACGGAACGCCCCTCGCGCCGCAGCCGGTCGCGGAGGGCGGACACCGCCTCCCGGGGCACCCGTTTGGATTCGGCCGTGCGCACGCGGCGGGGGGCGGTCAGCCCATGTGGTCCACGATGGCCTGGCCGAAGCCGCCGCACGAGACCAGGGTGGCCCCGTCCATGAGCCGGTGGAAGTCGTAGGTGACGGTCTTGTCCCGGATGGCTCCCTCCACCCCGCGGATGATGAGATCGGCCGCCTCGGTCCAACCGAGGTAGCGGAACATCATCTCGCCGGACAGGATGAGCGAGCCGGGGTTGACCTTGTCCTGGCCCGCGTACTTGGGCGCGGTGCCATGGGTGGCCTCGAACACGGCCGCCCCGGTGTCGAAGTTGATGTTGGCCCCGGGGGCGATCCCGATCCCGCCCACGCAGGCGGCGAGGGCGTCGGAGATGTAGTCGCCGTTGAGGTTCATGGTGGCGATCACGTCGTAGTCGGCGGGCCGGGTGAGGATCTGCTGGAGGAAGGCGTCGGCGATGACGTCCTTGACCACGATGTCGCGGCCGGAGGCGGGGTTGCGGATGACCTGCCAGGGGCCGCCGTCGAGATCGGTGGCCCCGAACTCCTCGCGGGCGGTCTCGTAGCCCCAGTCGCGGAAGGCGCCCTCGGTGTACTTCATGATGTTGCCCTTGTGGACGAGGGTCACCGAAGCGCGGTGGTTGTCGATGGCGTACTGGATGGCGGCCCGGACGAGGCGGCGGGTACCCTCCTTCGAGACAGGTTTGATGCCCAGGCCGGAGGTCTCGGGGAACCGGATCTTCTTCACCCCCATCTCGTCGCGCAGGAAGGCCATCAGCTTCCTGCAGGCGTCGGTGCCGGCGGCGTACTCGACCCCGGCGTAGATATCCTCGGAGTTCTCGCGGAAGATCACCATGTCGGTCAGCTCGGGCCGCCGGACCGGCGAGGGCACGCCCTCGAACCAGCGCACCGGGCGCAAGCACACGTAGAGGTCCAGCTCCTGACGGAGAGCCACGTTGAGGCTGCGGATGCCGCCGCCCACGGGGGTGGTGAGGGGGCCCTTGATGGCCACCCGGAACTCCTTGATCGCCTCCAGGGTCTCGGGGGGCAGCCAGACCGGCTCCCCATAGACGTCGTTGGCCTTCTCGCCGGCGTAGACCTCCATCCAGGCCACCTTGCGGTTGCCGCCGTAGGCCTTCTCGACCGCCGCGTTCCACACCAGCATGGAGGCCCGGGTGATGTCCTCGCCGATCCCGTCGCCTTCGATGAAGGGCAGAATGGGCCGGTCCGACACCTGAAGCCGACCGTCGCCGCCAACCGCGATGGCCTGGCCCTCGGTCGGGATCTGAATCTTCTCGTAACTCATCGCTCGGGGTCTCCTTGCCTGCGCGTGTCTAACCAGGAATGAACAATCGGCGACCATAGGCGAATCCGCCACCCCCCGGCAACCCTGGAACCTAGGCGCTTCGCGCCGGGGATCGGGGATTGGGGATTGGTGGCAAGTGGTCCGTTTGGGCCGCTGGCACGGTGGGCCGGCCGGATGAGGGGTGAGACGGCTGGGTCGATGTGAGGTGTGGGATGTGGGATGTGGAATGTCGGCTCGGCCTTCCTCAACGTCCTGTAGCCTGCCGCGCCGTAGCCTGGCGAAGGCGGGCGGCCGCTCGACTGAGTCTGCGAAGGAGAGGGGCTTCCGCCCACCGTGTTCGGCCTCTGTCCCGCGTCGTCCCCTCCCACGTCCCCCGCCCGAAAGCCGTTCTTCCTCGAAGACTCGGTCGAACGGCCGCCACAAGGGGGGAGACTCCGACGCGAGACCAGCGGGGAGCGACATCTTTCGCGGTGTCTACGAACAGTTCAGATCTGGCCGGGGGCTGAATCGTTCTGGCTCAGAGTGGGGGCGAAGTCCCACGTGGCCAGCGGGTCGTGGCGGGCGCCCTGGGGTTCGAGGTGGCTGCGCATGAGGGCCAGGCCGGTGACCGCGTAGGCGCCGGGGCAGGACTCGGAGGCGGGGAAGCGGGGGCGGACGCGGCCCCGGACCCTTCCGATCGTGATGTGTCCGCGGAACGGACGACGGTCGGCCACCAGCCCGGCGGCGTCGATGGCGTCATGGAGGCGGTTCAGCATGCCGGCGAGGGCCGGATGCTCCGCCAGTTCCACGGCGGCGACCCGAGGATGCCGCTCGGACGGAAACCAACCTGCCCCGGAGAACGGCACCGAGAAGGCGGGGGGAGGCGGCGAGAAGGCCAGCGTGGTCGCCTCGGCCAACTCGTCGGCCCGGTCCACCTCGCCCAGGAAGGCGACCGTGAGGTGAAACGCCTCCTCCGGAAGCCACCGCACCTGGCCCATGCGGTCGCGACGCCGCCACGCCCGCTGGATCTCCGCCAGAGCGGATCGGGCGGCAGGATCGGGCGGGAGGGAGAAGAACAGCCTCATCACGCCCTACCCTTCGCCTTAAGCGCGCTGCGGTCAACTGGGCGGGGAGGCAGAGCACAGGGTTGAGAGGAAGGGTCAGGTGAAAGCCATGGGACCCATGGGACGTATGCGACGTATGCCGCTCCCCACGTGCAGAGCCCCAAGCCCGCCTGCCCATACGTCCCCTGCGTCCCATACGTCCCATTCCGGGCGGCGGCGTTCCGCGGCAAATGCCTCTTGCCGACCATGGGGTGTATGGGGCATCATGGCCCGCGAACGTGGCAGAGCTACGGAAGTCCGTGCGAATCGGACGCGGTCGCGCCGCTGTGAACGGCTGCGAAATCCCGAGGCCACTCCGGAATCCACCGGGGGAAGGCGGGAGAGTAGGTGACATGCCGTGAGCCAGAAGACGGGCCCTGCCACCGGAATCTAGCCGTCCCCTCGCGGTATGGGGGAAGGCGGATCGACGGGCTGTATTCCGGCCCGTCCCCAGGGCTCCACCCAGAGCCCGGGCGGTCCGTCTCCCCCGTCCGCGTCGGGTCACTCAGACCAACGCCCAGCCCGATGCCCTCCGGGGCCGAAAGGACAGACCGCATGCACCGCACCGCCCGCGCCGCGCTTCTCAGCGCCCTGTTCGTGACCACCGCCTCCGCCGGCTTCGCCCAGACCTGGGTCCGGATCTTCGAGGACGACTTCTCCTCCGCCTCCGGGTGGACCTTTGCCGGGGTCCAGAATGGGGGCAACGACCTGATCTTCGTGGACGGTGCCAACCAGCGGGTGGATGCGTCGTGGGATCAGTCGAATCTGTTCACACCCGGGTTCCCGCCTTCGGACATCGTGCCCTCCTCGCTGTCCCGGCCGCTGGGCCAAACCCTCACCGACGCGGATACGTTCCGGTTCGGGGCCACGCTGTGGATCACGCCCGGGTCCATCCCACTGACCACGGAATACCACCAGATCCCCCCGTTCGGTCTCTACAATCTGGCCGAGATGGGACCGGACCGGACTCTGGCCGACTGGACGTTCCCGGCAGCCTACAAGGCCGGCAGCGATTTTGTGGAGTTCAACTATTTCCCGGGCAACACGTCCTTCGGCAACGCCAGCGTATCGCCGGTGGTCGGGACGCATACCGATGGGACGGGGTGGCAGGACCAGTACTGGTTCAACTTCAATCCGGACTCGGAGCTGGCCGCCGGGGATTTCCTGCCCACGGGCGTTCCGCTGTTCATCGAAGTGCTATGGCGGAGCGACGAGCGGAGGGCGTATCTCGGGGTCTACACCGATTCGGATCGGACCACGCTGCTCTCCATCAACGGGGTTTCCATGGCCGACATCACCCCGGCCGTGCCGGCCGGGGAGTTCTTCACCCTCACCGACTTCGCCTTCTTCAACTATGTGGGGGCGAACTTCGGAGGCGAGAACACGGTGGGCCAGGGCTGGTTTGACGACGCCTACGTGGACGTCCTGACCTCCCAGATCCCCGAGCCATCGAGTCTGCTGCTCGTCGTCCTCGGCGTGGGCCTGGCCCGGATGGCGGGAGGACGGCGGAGGACATGACCCCGAAGCGCGGATTCACCCTGCTGGAAATGCTGGTGACGGTGGCGATCCTCCTGATCCTGACCGCCTTGGTGATTCCCGCGCTGCGCGGAGGTGTCGAGCGCGCCCGGCAGGTGACCTGCGCGGCCAGCATGCGGGGACTGCATCTGGCCTACCAGACCTACCTCGACGACCGCGAGGGGAGGTTCATGCCCTACCGGGAGGTGAAGCCGGACGGGGTGCTTTGGTACTGGGGATTCGAGCCCGACGGATCGGGGCCGGAAGGTCAGCGAAAGCTCGACCGCAGCCGGGCCCGGCTCGCGCCCTATCTTGAGCACCGGTCGCAGGTGAGCCTGTGCCCCAGCTTCCCGCGTCGGGGCTCCCCGTGGTTCAAGCCGAAGTTCGCGGCCGCCTTCTACGGGTATGGGGTCAACGCCTTCCTGCTCGACCAGGGATCCGGGGGCAACCTCAACGCAGTGGACGACCCCACGCAAACCGTGATGTGGGCGGACAGCATGCAGGTGAACACCTGGCAGGCCCCGGCCTCCCCCCAGAACCCGATGCTGGAGGAATGGTTCTATGTGGATGCCTACCCCCCGTTCAAGTTCCACTTCCGTCATCGGGGGGAGGTGAACCTGGTGATGGTGGACGGCAGCCTGCGGCCCATGCCTCCGGCCGTGCTCGACCCTCGCTGCGACGGCCAGACCGGGCTTATCGAGCCGTTCGGGAAGACGGACCTGCTGCGGCTGAAGAAGTAGCTCTCATCAGGAGACGTGCGATACGCGCCGGTCTGTGGCATGGTGGTGGAGCCGGGCGGGCGCTTCGACCATGCTCGATTCCCGCCCGCATCGGAGGACCGTTCCCATGAAAATCGCCATCAGTGGCCCCAGCGGCCTGATCGGCAGCCACCTCGTCACGGCGCTGGCTGCCCGGGGCCACGACATGCTGCCCATGGTGCGGCATTCCCCTGCCGCCCCGACCGAGATCGGCTGGGATCCGGCCGCCGGGCTGACCACGCCGGAGCGCATGGGGGGGGTCGACGCCCTGATCCATCTGGCCGGAGTCAATCTGGCCTCGGGCCGCTGGACGGCCGCCCGGAAGGCCGCCTTCCGCGAGAGCCGGGTGGACGCCACCGCCCGACTCTGCGAGTCGCTTCTGAAGCTGGACCATTCTCCCCCCCGGGTGCTATGCGCCTCCGCCATCGGCTACTATGGATGGGACGGCGACCAGGAGGCCGACGAGGCGACGGGCCCCGGCGGGGGGTTCCTGGCGGACCTCACCCGCGACTGGGAGGCGGCCTCGGCCCCGCTGGACGGAGCGGGGGTGGCCCGGACCTGTTTCCGCCTGGGCGCGGTGCTTAGCCGCGAGGGCGGAGCGCTGGCCAAGATGCTGCCCGTCTTCCGGCTGGGCCTGGGTGGCCCGCTGGGCCATGGCCGGCAGCCGTTCAGTTGGATCCATATCGCTGATGTGGAAGGCATCGTGGCCCACCTGCTCGAACGACCGGACCTCACCGGCCCGGTCAACGCCACCGCCCCGGAACCGGTCACCAACCGCGAGTTCG
>PXDE01000257.1 GCA_003566475.1 PVC group bacterium
CGGGTCATCCCTCGATGGGGGCGGCGCCCGCGGGCCGGGCCGGGGCGGCGGGGGCGGGGGCGGGGGCTTCGGGGGGGGGAGGAGGCGCGGCCGGGGCCTCGGCGGGAGGCGCGGAGGCGCTGGACAGGCTCTTGACATAGGCGATGAGCTGGGAGAGCTGGGTCTCGTTGACCACGCCGGCGAAGGTGGGCATGCGGTTGCTGTAGCCGGCCACGATCTTGGCTCCGGGGGCGAGGATGGACTCCCGGAGGTAGTTGTCGTCGGCCATCACCCTCGATCCGTCGGCCAGGAGCACCTCGTGGCCATAGACGTTCTCCAGGCTGGGGCCGATGGCCCCGCGCACGCCGGAGTGGCAGGTGGCGCAGCCCAGCTCGGTGAACAGGCGCTTGCCCGCCTCGGCCGGCGTGGCCGCCATCTCGGTGGTGTCGTCGCCGACCAGCCAGGCCGCGTATTCCTCGGGCTTCATCACCCGCACCGTGCCTCGCATGAGCGAATGCTGGGTGCCGCAGTACTCGGCGCAGAACAGGTGGAAGACGCCCTCCCGGGTGGGCGTGAACCACAGGTAGGTGTACTTGCCGGGCAGGACATCGGCCTTCTGCCGGAAGGCGGGGATGTAGAAGCTGTGGATGACGTCCTCGGAGATCATGGTGAGCTTGACCGGCTCCCCCAGGGGCAGGTGAAGGGTGTTGATCTCGCGCCGCCCGTTGGGGTGCTGGATCCGCCACATCCACTGCTTGCCGGTGACCAGAATCTCCATGGCGTCCGCGGGCGGGCTGCGGCCGAAGTAGAACACCCGGGCCCCCCAGAAGAACATGGTCATCACGATGAGCAGCGGGACCACGCTCCAGAGGATCTCCAGGGGCAGGCTGCCATGCACGGCGGTGCTGGTCTGGTGGCCCTTGCGCCGCCGGTACCGCCAGCCCAGGAACACGATGGCGGCGAAAATGAGGATGGTGAAGAAGAAGACCACCCCGTGGATGTACCAGTACAGGGGGTCCATCAGCTCCGCGTACTCGGAGGCGCGGGGCGGGAACAGGATCTCGGTCCAGCTGGGTTTGGGGGGTTCCACGCGGGGTCAGCTCCGGAAAATCATCAGGCGGGGGCGCCCGGCGCGACGCGGCGCCGCCGGGCGGGATCGAATTTGAACAGGAGGTACATGAACACCCCAACGCCGAGGGTGAAGATGAAGGTCACGACCTGGGTCACCCGCCAGGCCATGAAGGCGTAGGATCCGGTCTCGGGATCCCAGTCGTAGCAGAACAGCATGATCCGGTCCACGGCGGTGCCGATCTTGCCTTCGCTGGCCTCGACCAGGGCCAGCCGCACGAAGGCCGGGGGATACACGAGGCCGTAGAAGTACTTGGAGACCCGCCCCTCGGGGGTGAGGATCATGATCCCGGCGGCGTGGGCGAAGGTGTCCTGGCGCTCGTCGTACACATAGCGGAAGCCCACCGCGTCGCAGAGGGCGTCGATGTTCTCCTGCTCGCCGACCAGGAAGTGCCAGCCCGCCTCGGCGGCGGGCCGGGTGTAGCCGGCCAGGTAGGCCTGGCGGTTCTGGCGGGCCAGGAGATGGGTCTCGGCGGCATTGAAGCTGACGGTGATCACGTCGAACTCCTCGCCGGCGCTGAAGGCGAGCTCGTTCAGGGTGAGGGAGAGTCCGTTGAGGATCTCGCCGCACATCATGGGGCATTCGTAGAAGACCAGGGTGAGGATGGCCGGCCGGCCCGGACGCATGAGGTCGCGGAGCCGGACGAGCTCGCCGTCGGTGTTGCGGAAGGTGAGGTCGAGGGGCACCTGGGCGTCGAGACGCTGGTCTAAATCGACCCCCTCCACGGCGGCGGCGGTCTGGGCGGCGGTGCGCTCGATGTTCTGGGCGATGCCGGGCGTGGCGAGGCCGACCAGGAGGGCGACGGCCAGAGCGGTGGGGATGGGACGCGGTGTCATGGCATGGGGGGGAGGCGGATCACGCCTCCAGGGGCGGCCGGAACGGCGGCGGCGCGGGGGGTTCGGGTTCGGACGGGGGCTCGGCCTCGGCGGGGGCCGGGGTCGGGACGGGCGTCTCCGGCCGAACCGCCGGAACGGGCGCGGGCGCGGCCGGGGCCGGGGCCGGCGGCTCGGGAGGCTCGGTGGGCTCGGGGGCGGGCGGTCGGTGGAACTGCTCGACCACCTGCTCCATGGCCACCTCGATGGGGATCCGGAGGATCCCGGCCGAGCGGTCGCGCCAGACGTAGCCCTGGAGGGTGGCCTCCTGGGCGGCCCTGTAATGCCGGAGGTCGGCGGCCTCGTCGACCTGGAGGCGGGGCAGCGGCGGGAGCTGGCGCTCCAGGGCCCGGGCGGTGCGGGGCTGCCGGGCGTCGGCGGTCATCCGCCCGTAGGACCGGATGAGGGCGAGCATGGCGAAGGCGGCCAGGATCACCATGGCGAAGATGTAGATGCCGAACTGGACCACCGCGCGGTGCTGGATGTCCCGGTCCTCGTAGTCGGGATTCGGGTTGCGGGGCGCCTCGTCCGGAGGGGGGAGATGCTCAGCCATGGGCGGGCGCCTCCTTGACCTGCGCGGCCGGGGAGAAGGAGGCATCGCCGAGAGCGATCAGCGGAAGTCCCCGCAGCATCCGGCAGAACCAGGCCAGCCAGAGCCCGCCGATGCCCGCGAAGGCGGTGAGGTCGACCAGATGCGGGCGGAACGCGGGCACGGCCGAGAACGGCGGGGCCAGCCAGAGATAGAGATCGAAGTAGCGGGCGACCAGAATCACCGCGCACATGGGCACGAGAAGCCGGACGTTGCGCTTGGTGTGGCGGGACAGGAGCACGAAGAAGGGGATGACGAACTGGAGCGCCACCACCAGGAAGGCGAACTGCTTCCAGCCGCCCTGGCTGCGGCGGAGGTACCAGGTGATCTCCTCGGGCAGGTTGGCCGACCAGATGATGATGAGCTGGGACACGTTGAGGTAGGCCCAGAGCACGGTGAAGGCGAAGAGCAGCTTGCCGAGGTCGTGGAGGCGGCGGACGGTGAGCTCCTGGTCGAGGGGCCGGCGGCCGGCCAGCCAGGCGGTGGCCACGATGGCCAGGGCCATGGTGGACAGCCCCTGCCCCACCGCGAAGATGGCCCCGTAGATGGACGAGAACCAGTGCGGCTCCAGGGACATGCCCCAGTCCACGGCGGCAAAGGTGAAGGACAGCACATAGATGACGATACCGGGCCCGCTGAGGCGGCGCAGCCGGGCCGAGGCGGCGGGGCCGGGCTCCTCGTCCTGGGCCCGTGAAGCTTCGATCAGCCGCCAGGCGAGCACCCCCCAGATGATGAAATACACCACCGCCCGCACCGCGAATCCGAGCGGGTTGAGGTAGGCGGCCTTGGACTGGAGTACGGGGTCGTGGGCGGCCTCCGGCGTGGCCCACTCGTAGATGTGGTGCATGCCGAAGAGGATGGGCAGAAACAGGACCGCCATCAGGGGCACGGTCTTGGCGGCGGCCTCGAGGGGGCGCCGGATGACGTAGCCCCACCCGCCGCCCGAGAGGTGGTGGATCATGAGCCAGCCCATGGCGCCCAGAGTCGGCGCGAGCCAGAAGAAGTAGCTCACCAGATAGCCCCGGAAGAAGGTGGCCCCGCGGAACAGCAGCCCCCAGGCCATGGAGAACAGCACGAGGGCGGCCCCGGCGAACAGGGCCTTGGTCTCGAGTTCCCGGAGCATGCCGGGCACGGTGCGGGCGGGCGCGCTCATCGGCGGCCTCCTTCGGGGAGGCGGGTTCCGGAGGGCACGCCGCGCAGGTCGAGCTCGGCCCAGCCCTCGGGGGGGACGTCGCCCAGGGTGGCGTTCTGGCTGATCTGAAGGGCTCGGACATAGGCCACGATGGCCCAGCGGTCCTCGACCGGAATGGAGGACGCGTAGCCGTTCATGACCCCGAACCCGTTGCTGATGACCTGGAAGAGGTAGCCCTCGGGCTCCTCGCGCAGCCGTTCCTCGTGGTAGGAGGGAGGCCGGGTGAATCCGCGCTGCACCACCATGCCGTCGCCGTGGCCCGCGTAGCCATGGCAGACCGAGCAGAAGATCTGGTAGCGCTCCTGGCCGCGCTTCACGAACTCGAAGGTGACCTCGATGTCCTCGGGGAACCCGCGGGCGGTCTCGCCGTCGGGGCCCAGACCCAGGTAGCGGTGGTCATCGGCCCGGAGGTGGCCCACCGGCACGGTGCCCTCGACGGGGAGCCGGGAGCCCCGGCCGTCCTCGAAGAACGCGCTGTACTCCAAGGGCTCGATCTTGGCCTGGTCGTACATCTCGCGGCGCAGCTCGCAGCCGGCGCCGAGCAAGGCGGCCGCAACGGCCAGCGGAAAGGGGAACCGCGAATGGACCCTACTCCGCGCAGCCGCTTCGTAGGGCAAGCTGCGAATGGACCCTACTCCGCGCGGCCGCTTCGTAGGGCAAGCCGCGAATGGGGAGGGGGAGAGGCGGCGGAGGAGGTCAGGCATCGTCCATGACCTCCTGGACCTCGACCGCGTCCTGATCGGCGAGAAAGGCCCGGACCGCCTCGGCGTCGTAATGGGGATCCTCGGCCTCGATGCAGAGGAACAGCTTGTCGGTGCTGGCGCCGGCGAAGGACGGGGCGTTGAAGATGGGATGGTGGGGCCGGGGCAGACCGTTGAGCATGATCATCCCGATCACGGCGGTCAGGGCCGAGAACAGGATGGTCATCTCGAAGGTCACGGGGATGAAGGACGGGATGCTGTGGTAGGGGCGCCCGCCCACGTTGAGCGGATAGTCGATGACCGAGATCCAGTACTGAAGGTAGTAGCCGAGGCTGCCCCCGATGATGCCCGCGCCCAGGACCATCCAGGGGAGCTTGCTGCGGCGGCGGCCCAGGGCCTCGTACAGGCCCTCCACGGGGATAGGGGTATAGGCGTCCATGCAGGTGTAGCCGGAGGCCCGGGCGGCGGCGGCGGCCCGGACCAGGGCCTCCTCGTCGGCGAATTCGGCGAGCATGCCGAAGGCCGCGGGCGCGGCGGGGGCGTGGTCGCTCATCCGTGCCCTCCCGGGTGCTTCTTCTTGTGCACCAGCTCGCGCATTTCGAACATGGCGATCATGGGCAGCAGCCGCATGAACACGAAGAGCAGGGTCAGGAAGAGGCCCATGGTGCCGATGTAGAGGCCCCAGTCCCACTTGGTCCCGTGGTAGAAGCCCCAGGCCCCGGGCTCGAAACTGCGGTGCAGGCTCACCACCACGATCACGAACCGCTCCAGCCACATGCCCACGCTGATGAACTGGCAGATGATCCAGAGCGGGAGGGTGCGGGTGCGGTACTTCTTGAACCACAGGAGCTGGGGCACCGCCACGTTGCACAGGATGAGCAGCCAGTAGGACCAGCCGTAGGGCCCCCCGAGGCGGTTCAGCAGCATGGCCCGCTCGTAGGTGTCGCCGCTGTACCAGCCGAAGAACAGCTCCATGGCGTAGCCGTAGGCCACGATGAGCCCGCTCACCAGCATCACCTTGGCCATGTTGTCGAGGTGGCGCTCGGTGAGGAAGTCCTTCAGCTTGTAGAACTTCCGGACGGGGATCATGATGGTGAGCACCATGGCGAACCCGGCGTAGATGGCTCCGGCCACGAAATAGGGCGGAAAAATGGTGGTGTGCCAGCCCGGGACCACCGACACCGCGAAGTCGAGGGACACGATGCTGTGCACGGAGAGCACCAGGGGGGTGGAGAGGCCGGCCAGCAGCATGTAGGCGAGCTGGTAGCGGTGCCAGTGGGTGGCCGATCCACGCCAGCCGAGGGCGAGCATGCCGTAGAACACCTTGGCCGCCCGGTGTTTGGCCCGGTCGCGCAGGGAGGCCACGTCGGGGATGAGCCCGGTGTACCAGAACACCAGCGAGACTGTGGCGTAGGTGCTCACCGCGAACACGTCCCAGACCAGAGGGCTGCGGAACTGGGGCCAGGTACCCATGGAGGCCGGATAGGGAAACAGCCAGTAGAACAGCCAGGGCCGCCCCAGATGGAGCAGCGGGAACATGCCCGCGCAGGCCACCGCGAACAGGGTCATGGCCTCGGCGAACCGGCTGATCGACATCCGCCAGTCCTGGTTGAACAGGAACAGAATGGCCGAGATGAGGGTGCCCGCGTGGCCGATGCCGATCCACCACACGAAGTTGATGATGGCGAACCCCCAGGCCACCGGGATGTTGAGGCCCCAGATCCCGGTGCCCTTGACCAGCAGATACCCCGCCGACAGGAAGAACACCTGGAGGATCAGAAAAGCGATGGCGAAGCCGAGGATCCAGCCGCGCGGGGTCTTCTTAGGTTCGACGAGCACAATGTCGGCGATCTTGCCGGTCACCGACTCGAAGTCGTGGCCATCCTCGATCATGGGGGCGAAGTCGGCCAGGGCGGCCTCGACCCACCCGGTCTCGGACTCGGACGGGGGCGGCGCGGCGGTGCGGACGTCGTCGCTCACCGGAACAGCCCCCTTCCGCCATGCCCATGCCGGATGACCATGTCGTCATCGAGATCCGGATGCGGGTTGATGATCTTGCCCAGGTAGGTGGTGCGCGGGCGCACGTTGAGCTCGGCCAGCATGCCGTAGTTCAGCGGCCGGGCCCGGAGCCGGGTGACCTCGCTCTCGGCATCGTTGATGTCGCCGAAGGTGATGGCCCGGGTGGGGCAGACCTGCTGGCAGGCGGTGACGATATCGCCGTCGCGCAGGGCCCGGCCCTGCACGCGGGCGTCGATGCGGGCCACCGAGATGCGCTGGATGCAGTAGGTGCACTTCTCCATCACCCCGCGGGGGCGGACGGTGACATGCGGATTGCGCCCGAGCTTCAGCACCTCGGTCTGGTCGTCCACGTACTTGAAGAAGTTGAAGTGCCGCACCTTGTAGGGGCAGTTGTTGGAGCAGTAGCGGGTGCCCACGCAGCGGTTATAGACCATCTGGTTGATGCCGTCCGCGCTGTGCACGGTGGCCCCCACCGGGCAGACCGTCTCGCAGGGCGCGTTCTCGCACTGCATGCAGGTGACCGGCTGATGGTCGATATGGGGATCGTCGGCCGACCCTGAGAAGTAGCGGTCGATGCGGATCCAGTGCATCTCCCGGCCCATGTGCACGTTCTTGCGGCCCACCACCGGGATGTTGTTCTCGGCCTGGCAGGCGATGGTGCAGGCGTTGCAGCCGATGCAGGCGCTGAGGTTGATGACCATCCCCCACTGGTTGCCGTGGGAATAGTCGACCGGGGAGGTGTAGAGGGTGAGATCGTCGGGTGGGGTGTGGCCGGCGTGCTGCACGAATTCAGCATCGGCCCGGTAGTGCTCCAGGGAGCCCTTGCGCAGCAGGTTCCGGCCCTCGATGGTCCCGTGCTTCTGCGTGGTGGCGAGCAGCACCGACCGCCGGGTGCGGGGGA
>PXDE01000269.1 GCA_003566475.1 PVC group bacterium
ATCGCGCGCACCCGCCGGGCCCGAAAGCCGACCTCCCGGAAGAGGACGCAGAAAGCCCCGTGAGCGCCGTCACCCCCCCCAACACCCGGATGGAGCCAGAAGATGTGTAGAACAACGAGGGGTCCGCCTCCGGCGGTTCGACGGCCCGCTCGGGCGCCAAAACTGCCGTGTCGGTCTCCACCGTCCCCACCGCGCTTCCCCAGGCCGGGCTGGCGCCCAGAACGGTGGGCCAGGGCACCAGATCCGGACCATCTGGGAGCGTCATCGAATGGCGGCCGGGCGGATCCGAAACGTCGTCCCGTGGCCCAATCAGCCAGTTCAGTCCGTCGCCGTGGTACTGGCGGATGTAGTAGCCGAAGCCGAAGGCGTCCGTAGGTTCCACCATCATGGCGGGAGCGGTGCCGCCCCGCCTTCGGGGAAGCGATGAGTCGACGGGGGCCACGGGGTCCACCGGGTCGTTCGGGCCTGTGGGATCCACTGGATCCGCGGGGTCCGTGGGCTCGGTCGGATCCTCACTCACGGCAAGAAGGAGCTGGGCGGTGGCCTCGGCCCCATCAAGGTCGGCGGCGAGAACCCCGAAACTGAAGTCGCCGCTGGCCTAGCCCGCGTTTCTCACCACGGGGGTTGACACCGGCGGCCTGTTGGCGTATAAGTTGTTAATTCGCAACGTGTTAAACGACACCAGAAGCCCGCCCGTGCCCTGAAACTTACATTCCGCAGTTCGCCGGGGGCGTTTTTCGGGTATTTTTCTCATCGCAACCTGCTTCCCATTAGCCGGTTGCTACACGAGATCCTCCCCGGCGCGGGGCGGCTTTTCGGAGGGTTCCATCCGGTCGGCTGACGTCGGGGCGCCCCCGGCGCCCAGTCCGAGGCGCTTCCGGGACTCGATGTCGAGGGCCTCGGCGTAACGGTCGAGCGTCTCCCTCAGCTCGGCCTCCAGCGCCGCCAGATCCCGCCTCATCGAGCGGAAGGCCCGCCATGCCCGGGTCAGCCCGGCCACGGCCGGCTCCTGCGGGGCCGGGACGCGGCGGGTGGCCGACCGGCCCCGCGCGCGCCAGGTCAGCCTGAGGTGGCGGTGGAGCCCCCGGCCCCGGGCGCACCGGCACGTCGGCTTCCCGCACCGGGTCTCCACCCGGTGCAGGGAGCCGCGCACCATCGGCCCGGCCCCGGCCGCCCGCTCCACCAGGTCGCGGTGGCGCCGGGCCAGGCGCAGAAGCCTCTTTCTCAGGGCGGCGCCTGACATCTTGACGACGTATTACTATTATAGAATCAAGATGTCAAGCGGATCCGGCAGAGCGCTCCGCAGGCACGAGGTGGGGGCGGCGCCTCTCGTGGCCTGGGTCATGCGCCGGACGGGGCTCCGGGAGATCCTCGCCGAGCATGTCCCCGCCACCGGCCGGGAGGCGGTGGCCCCGGCCGACGCGCTGACCCTGATCGTGCTCAACCTGACCCTGGCCAGGGATCCCCTCTACGAGCTGGGGGCCTGGGCGGACGGCCTCGACCCGCGGGCGGCGGGGCTGCCCGCCCCCCCGCCGGGCGGCTACAGCGACGACCGCCTCGCCCGGGCCCTCGACCGCCTCCACGAGGCCGACCGGGCCACCCTCATGACCCGCGCGGCCGTCGCCGCCGTGAGGGCCTTCGGGGTCCGCACCGACCGGATCCACAACGACAGCACCTCGGTGAAGGCCTTCGGGAGGATCCCCGGACGGGCCCGGGGCGGGCTGGAGCTGCGCCGCGGCCACAGCAAGGACCACCGTCCGGATCTGCGCCAGCTCGTCTACTGCCTGAGCATCTCCGGGGACGGGGCGGTTCCCGTCCACCACCGCGTGTATCCCGGCAACCGCAACGACGACACCACCCACATCGAGACCTGGGACGCCCTGCGGGCGCTGCGCGGATCGCCGGACTTCCTCTACGTGGGCGACTGCAAGCTGTGCACGGAGCCCCAGCTCGGCCACATCCGGGCCGGGGGCGGGACGGCGGTCACCAGCCCCCCGGAGAACCTCCTCGAGGTGAAGGCGTTCCGCCGGGAGCTGCGGGCGTCGGTCCCGGACAGCCGGGAGGTCTGGCGGCGACCCGCTCCGGGAGGCGGAGGGGCCACCGAGTACTTCCGCCGGTTCGCGGGCGTCCGCCGCACCCGGGCCGGGGACGCCCTGCACTGGTTCCGCTCAAGCCGCAAGCGGCTCCGGGACCGCGACGACCGCGAACGGCGCCTCCGGCAGGCCGAGGACGATCTCGCGGAACTGGCCCCGAAGCTCAACCGGGGCCGTCTCCGGCGCAGGCCCGACATCCTCCGGGCCGTCCGGGCCGCGCTGGCCCGGCGCCGGGCCGAGGGGCTGCTCGCCGTCCGCGTCCGCCATCACGTCGAGACCTGGCGCGTCCGCCGCCGGGGGCGGCCCGGCCCCTCCCCGGCCCCGTACCGGATCCGCCGCCGGACCACCTACGGCCTGGAGGTCTCGCGCGACGCGGAGGCCCTGAAGGCCGAGGCCCGCCTCGACGGGGTCTTCCCCCTGCTCTGCACCGATCCGGACCTCCCGCCCGGAGCCGTGCTGCGGGCCTACAAGTCCCAGCCCGCCCTCGAGAAGAGGTTCTGCCAGTTCAAGACCATCCACCGCGCCGCCCCCCTCCTGTTCAAGCGCGTGAGCCGCGTCGAGGCCAACATGGGCGCCTTCTTCCTCGCCCTGATGATGCAGGCCCTCCTCGAACGCGAGCTCCGCCGCAGGCTCGCCCGGCCCGGCGCTCCGCCCCTCCGCCTCTACCCCGAGGACCGCGAGGCGCCCCATCCCACCGCCTCGCGCCTCTTCAAGACCTTCGCGGGAGTCTCCACCTACACCCTCATCCAGGACGGCCGGCCCGTCGAGGAGCACCGCGACGAGCTCTCCCCGACCCAGCGCCAGGCCCTCGACATGCTCGGCATCCCCGAGGAGACCTTCTGGGGCCACGCATGAGGCCATCAGGGCGTCCCGGAAAATACCCGAAATACGCCCCCGGCGAACTGCGGAATGTAAGTGACAGGCCGTATCCATTCCGAGTTCGGTTTTCAAGGTCTGGGGCGCCGGGAGGTCCGGGCGGACTTCGACGGCGGCCAGAAACCGCGATCCCGACGCGCCGTCCACGGACTCCGATCCCGGCCGGGGGATGAGGGGGTTCCGCCGGTGGAAAGAGGACCGGAGGAAGAGGGGAGAATGATCGCACACGCCGATGTGCCCGAACGCATCCGGGTCCGGTACCGGGTGACCACGGATGGCCTCGCCTTTCGTGTCGAGAGGTCCAGCCGGAGCTGGTAGCTATTCAGTGGAGAGAAGTCGCGGCCCGTCGGAAGGGAGCCGTGGGAGATCGGGGTGAAACTCGGCGATAGAAACCTTACACAGGCGGCGGAAGCCGGCCGACGCTTGGCCCGCCGACGATGCAGACTGGCCGGAGTTCCGGTCGCGGCTGGGGCTGCACTGGGTCTGGTCGGAGGAGGTGACGGCCTTGGCCGCGAAGCGCTCCGGGTGGCCCCGGAGGGCGCGGACTTCGGCCTGCCCTGGACCGAAGGCTGGCTGCCGCGGGACGAGGTGTATGTGGACCTGCATCCGGCCGCCCCGCACACCGTCCTGGTCGAAGCGGAGATCCCCGAAGGGACCTTCCCGGCCGCGTGGGCGACGGAAGCCCATCCCCACGTCGCGGTCTGGGCCCCCGGCCACCGCGAGGACATCTGGCGGTTGCCCGTCATGCACGAGGGTCTGGCCGCGCTGCTCCGGTGGGTGGGACGGGATCCGGCGGACCGAACCGAGATCCGCGCGTGAGAATGAGAGAGAGCGCCCACGCCCATAGCGACATGCTTGGGCCTCTTTTCCGTGCAGATTTCTTTCGGCGGGGACCGCATCTCGGCGCTTGCCGGAGGGCGTCCATCGCGTCCACCCTGTGCGGCCGATCGCCCCCCCACCTTGGAGCCTTCCATGCACACCCGAATCGCCTGCGGCCCGATCTCCGTCGAACTCGATCCCACGCATGGCCGCATCCTCACGGTCGAGGACGGCCGCCGGGGCATCCGCCTGATCGGCGAGCCGGCCCTGGCCGAGAACTTCCGGCTGCTGCTCCCGCTGCCGGACCAGCGCGCCCACTACATCCGCGGCGACCGCCAGAAGCTGACCTCGCTGACCACCGGCGACCGCCACGCCGAACTCGTCTGGACCGGGCTCGAAACCCCGCGCGGCCGGTTCGATGTCGAATACCGCCTCCGCATCGATGTCGAGGACGACGCCGTCCTCTTCCGGTCAACGGTCGTCAACCGCTCCGAGCATGCGGTGGAGGAGGTCTTCACCCCCGTGCTGGGCGGCATGGCCAATCCCGCCGAGCGGCACGACTGGAACCTCATCCACGCCACCTGGGGCGGCGCGGGCCGTGAGTGGCGGTTCTATGACCAGTGTCAGAACGTCTATCTCGGCCCGGAGGATCCCACCGGGCATGTCCCCTACCCCGGCGCGGCCATGCCGTGGCTCGACCTCTACCACGCCCGGGACGGCAAGGGCGTCTATTTCTGCCCCGAGGATCCCAGCCCCCGGTTCGGGGCGTGGATGTTCCAGCTCCGGCCGGGGGCGGACTGGCGGCGCGGCTGGGTCTGGCCGGATGCCGAGGCCCTCGGCCAGTCGGTGGGGATGGCCATGGCCTGGGTCAACATCGTCCGCCTCGAGCCGGGACAGACCTTCCGGTCCGCGCCCGTCGCGGTGCGCTTCCACGACGGGGGATGGCATGCGGCCGCCCGGCTCTACCGGAAGTGGTTCGACCGGCATTTCCCCATCGACCGCCGGGGCCAGTGGCTCGACCGCGAGGACGCCTGGCAGTCCACCATCATCTCCTACCCCGACGACACCGTCGGCTACCGGTTCGCCGACCTGCCCCGCCTGGCCCAGGCCGCGCTTTCGGCGGGAATCCGGGTGCTCCAGATCGATGGCTGGGATATCGGCGGCCTGGACCGGAGCTTCCCCGACTACCGCCCCGACCCCCGGCTGGGCACGCCGGACGAGCTGCGCCAGGCCCTGGCCGCGTGCCGGGACATGGGGGTGCGGACGCTGCTGTTCTCCAACCTCCAGGTCGCCCACATCGACACCGACTGGTTTCACCGCGAGCTGCACCGCTACACCTGGCGCGACCCCCGCAACGACCCCGGCGACACCATGGGCTGGGAATACAACACCGTGGCCGGCCAGGTCGCGGGCACCAAGACCCGCATGCGCAACTGCAACCCCGCCCACGGCCCGTTCGCCGACCTCCTCCTCGACGCCTACCGCTCCATCGCCGAGGTCGGGGCCGACGGCACGCAGGTGGACAAGGTCGGCTGCGGCGTGGCCACGCCGGACGGCCGGCCAGACTACCATCCCGATCTGCACCACATCCCCCTCGAACTCACCGGCACCCAGCCCATCCTTGATCTCTTCGCCCGCCACGCCGAGGCCGCCCGCGCCGTGAACCCGGAGTTCTGCATCGCCAGCGAGACCCATTGGGATCGGCTGATTCCCCATGTCGGCGCCAGCTACGCCCGCCACTGGGCCGAGGACGCCCCCCAGATCGTCGCGGCCACCTTCCCGGAGTTGCGCCAGACCTGCTGCATCACCGGCCCCACCGACTACGCCCTGGTCGCCAACTGCATCCGCTTCGGCCACATCATCAACGTCGAGGCCCGCTGCCTGCACGGTTCGTGCGACGACGCGCCGCGGCTGGCCGGGTTCGTCGCGGCCGCGCTCCGGCTGCGGCGGTCGATGTTCGACCTGCTGTGGGATTCGCAGCTCATCGATCCCGCCGAGGCCGGGGTCGAGGCCGGCCCGGCTGTGAAGTTCTGTCTTCACGCCAGCCGGGTCCGGCCCGGCGGCCAGGCGCTGGTGCTCAACCATTTCGAGCGGACGCCCCGGACGGCCCGGGTGGGCTTTCCCCACAGGCCGACGGCGTCCGCAACCGTCCACACCGTCCGGGAACCCAGCTATCGCGTCGCCCTGCCCGCCGAGATCGAGATCCCGCCGGATGATCTCTGCGTCGTGGTGCCCGACTGAGCCTGGGCGCGGCCACAGCTTGCGCTCCGCACATAGCCGAACTCGCCAGGCGCTTGGCCGCCCCGGGAACGCGCGGGGAACGCGACCGGCCTGGAGCCATCCGGACGCGCGCCGCTGTCCAAGGTCTGGACGCAGGACGGGGTGCGCCCCGAAGGGGCCGATTCGCCTAGGTTAGCCCGTACAACCCCAGGAGCGAGTCGTGGGCGCCGGGGGCGCCGGGATAGGGGAGGTCGCGGGCGCGCATGACGTTGTCGAGGCCGCGCAGGCCATCGGCGTCGATGGTCTTGATGACCGGCGAGATCAGCAGGGCGTCGAGGATGTGGACGGAGGTCATCTCCAGCAGCTCGGTGTTCATCATCACCCACTCCAGGTCCAGGCGGCTGAGGATGACCAGGCCGTGGTTCTCCATCAGGAAGGCGTTGTACCGGGGCAGCAGAGGCCGGAAGGCGGCGGCCAGGGCCTCGGTCAGCGGCTCGGCGTAGGGCACCAGCGGCACCGGGCCCACCTCGGTGATGGTCTCCGGGAACAGGGGCTTCATAAGGTGGTTCGGCCCGGAGGTGATGGTGAAGGCGTTGGTGTGGGGAGGATGGCAGTGGAGCACGGACTGGATGTCCGGACGCTCGCGGAAGAAGGTCAGGTACATGGGCGTCTCCCCGGTGGGCCGGCGGCGCCCCTCCACCGTCCGGCCCTCGCGGTCGATGAACACCAGATCCTCGGCCTGGATGGCGCCCTTGTTCATCTGGGTGGGGGTGATGAGCAGCAGGTCGTCGTCCAGCTTCCAGGCCGCATTCCCCCCGTAGCCGGTGACGTACATCCGGGCGGCCAGACGGTGGCACACCCGCACCATGGTCTCGACGCGGTCGCGATGCTGCTCGAACAGGCTCATGCGGAATCTCCCCGGGGGTTGCGGAACGGGTAGTTCTAGCGCCTTCGCGGCGATGGGGACAGCCGAAAGCGGAGGCGCCGGGGTCGTGGCGGCGCAAGCGGGGTGTGGGGACCATGGTACGTGCCGCAGGCCAGGTGCCGTCCGGGGGGCCACGCCGCCGCAGTCCATGTCGTGGCCAGTCCGCCCGACGGCCACCGTTTTGGACTGTGGAGGCATAGGTCCGTCAAGGCGCGGCGTCCACATCGATTCCCTCCGGATCACCAAGTCACACCGCTTCCTCACCCCGTGCGACACCGTCCCGAGACCGCGTTTCCCTCGGCAGAGAGTCACGCGGCCTTGGCTCGCCCTCGACCAGGCGTCTGGCCCCGAACCAGACCCGCGCTCCACGGCCCTGAGACACGAAAGGACGCCTTCTCCTACCAGCCAGCGCTTGCCAGCAGGATGTCCCCGCCGTGG
>PXDE01000377.1 GCA_003566475.1 PVC group bacterium
ACTTCCAGTTCGAAGCCCTCGACCTGCCCCGTCGGAACCAGGAGCCGCTGATGCGGGTGGTCCGGGCGCTGGTGGACGAGGGGGAGATTCCCCGCGGCCGGGTCCGCGAGATCACGGGCCGGGGGCCCACCGTGTGCGCGGAGGTCATCCGGCTGGGCCTCGCCCAAGGCTACTTCGACAGCCCGTCCCCCAAAGGCCCGCTCCGCATCGCCTTCCCGGCCCGCCTCCTGCCGTCCTCCTTCCCGGGGCTGTACCTGGAATCGCCGGAGGAGGAGGGCTTTTCTGGACCTTGAGCCCACTTGAGATAGACTGGGCAGATGAAGTTCTGGACTTCCTCATTGCGGGCGCCTCTCGTCGGCCTGACCATCCTCCTCGCCGCAGGAACGACCGCCCGATCCGAGGCCCCGCCGCCGACCGGCCCCGTCTGGGTGATGCGCCACGGGGAGGACGCGGGGCCGGAGCGGGCGCTGACCGAGCGGGGGAAGGAGCAGGCGGCGGAGGCGGCCGCCACCTTCCGGGGCGTCGAACGCCTCACCATCTGGACCTCGCCCAGGCTCCGGACCCGGGAGACCGCCGCCATCGTCCACGCGCGCACCCCCGGCTCGACGCTGACCGTGGTGGACTGGCTGGACCACACCCAGCCATTTCCCGCCAACTGGTGGGAGCGCCTGCCCGCCGGCCCGGTGCTGCTGGTGACCCACCAGCCCGTGGTGGCCCGGATACTCCGCGACCGGAATCGGCCCTCCGCAGGCATCGGCCATGCCTTCGTGGCCCGGCTGGACGATCCGTCGCCATGAGGTCCCGCGTCGGGGACAGCGGCCCCGGGACCGTTTTCCGCGGCGTCCATGCCCGGGTCAACGGGCTCGGCGATGCGACGGCCATCGGCCACCGCTTCCGCAATGGGTCCTTCCGCATTCCGTTCGCCCTGTGCCTGCTGGCCGCCTCCGTCGGCTCCGCCACCCGCGCCTCCGACTTTCCCCTGCGTCATCTGGCCGTCCGCGACGCGCGGGATCTTGCCGTCTGGCAGTTTCGGGCCGATCCGCAGGACCAGGGGATCGACGAGGGCTGGGCCGATCCCGGCCATCGCGAGTCCCGGGCGGACTGGGCGGAGGTCCGGATCCCCGCCGTGTGGGACCGCCCGCCGGGCGAGGTGACCTACCCGATCCCCCGGCAGGTGGGATGGTACCGCACGACCGCGCCCGTCCCGGACACCTGGGACGGAGAGGTGGCCCTGGCCTTCCTGGGGTCGAAGTACATCACCGACGTCTTCGCCAACGGCGAGTACCTGGGCATCCACCGCGGCGGCTACACGCCGTTCCTGTTCGACATCACCCCCCACGTTCGTCCGGGCTCTGAGGTCGAGATCCTGGTCCGGGTCGACAACCGTCTGCCCCCCGACGGCGTGCCCAAGGCGAACACCGGATGGGGGATCTACGGCGGCCTCACCCGCGAGGTGTACCTGCTCCACCGCCCCCCCGTCCGGCTCGAGAACCTGCATGTGACCACCGACCCCGGCGACGACGGCTCGTGGACCGTCCGGGTTCGGGCCGAGGCGCCGGAGGACGTGTCCGAACCCTTCGCCGCCCGGCTGTTCGCGGAACGTCGTCCGGTAGCCTCGGCGGAAGGAGATGCGGCCGACGGCGTCCTCGACCTTGAACTGCGCCTGGAGCAGCCGCGGCTGTGGTCGCCCGACAATCCCTTCCTGCACATGCTGGAACTGACCTGGGGGGAGGAGCGGATAGCTTTGCCGGTGGGCATTCGCGAGATCCGGGTCAAGGGCGACCGCATCCTGCTCAATGGCGAGCCGGTCTGGCTCCAGGGGTTCGGCCACCACGAGTCGTGGCCCCGCTCCGGCCCCATCCTCTCCTTCGCCCAGCGGCGGCAGGATCTGGAGGCCATGAAGGAGGACTTCGGGGCCAATGCGGTGCGTCTGGGCCACTACCCCCATCATCCCGACGTGTTCCGCCTCTGCGACGAGATCGGCCTGCTGGTGTTCACCGAGATGCCGGTGTGGCAGATCCCGGCCGCCATCCTGCACCGGCAGGAGGTGTGGGAGTCCTGGCTCGATCCCCAGATCACGGCCATGGCCGTCCATCTGCGCAACCATCCCAGTGTGTTCGCCTGGGGGGTGTTCAACGAGACCTGGGGGGCGCGGGCCTACCTGATCCGGGCCCGCGACCGCTTCCGCGAAATCGACCCCTCGCGCCCCGTGGCGGCGGTGATGGACGCCATCAAGGAGCCCTGGGTCTATGGGGCGACCGACTTCGGCGCCCGCAACCTCCACTACGGCTGGTACCACTCGCCCAGCGTCTACAGCCTGCGCGAGGGGCTGGCCCGGAATCTCGAGGCGGCGGAGGGCCGCCCGCTCTGGGTGGCGGAGATGGGCGGCCGGGCCCAGCCGGGCCGACTGCAGGGCGGCTACCGCGACGACCTCCGGGGCACCGAGTTCTACCAGGACAAGACCACCCGGTTCGCCCTCCAGTACCTGATGAGCCACGCCCCCGCTGTGTCCGGGGTTTCGGTCTGGACCTGGTCGGACTACACGCGGGGCGACCGCCCCGAGCTTCACGGCATGCTCTCGAACGCCCGCGAACCCAAGCTCGTCACCACCACCGCGGCCAACCTGATGCGCCCCGAGGTGGCGGTGCTGGCGGTGGAGGACGACATGGTGGTCCCCGTGGGGGGAACCTACCGTGCCCGCATCCACCTGTTCCATCCCCGTGGACGGCCGGAAGGTCCGGTGGAAGTGGTCTGGCGCATCCATCGGGGCGAAGCGGTCGTGGCCGACGGACGCATCGAAGGCGAGGCGTCCGACGGATGGACCACCGACCTCGGCAGGGTCGACTGGGAGGTCACCGACGCGGTCCGCCGGGGCCTGCACCACCTCCTCCTCGAGCTGCGCGACGGAGACGGCGGACGGCTTCACACCCAGGCCGTGCCCATCGAGCCCGGTCCCCCGGCCCGGCCCGGGGTGCTCCGCCTCGCCCCGCCTCCCGACGGCCGCCCCCACTGGGTCGAGGTCGCCGGCATGCCCCTCCGGGCCTGGCCGGGCGTCGGCCTCCACATCGCCCTCCCCCGGGGCCCGGTGGAACTCCGGACCGAGGACTGGACCACGACCGTGGACATCGAGCCGGCCCGGGCCACCGTGGTGGCGTGGCCGGATTATTGACTACAGATGCAAACCTACATCATATTGCCATCATGACCCGAACGCAGATTCAGTTGCCAAAACCGCTGCTGGAGCGGCTGCGGAGGATCGCGAGGTCTAGGGATCTCTCGCTGGCCGAAGTCGTTCGCCGAGGCATGGAGCAGTATGCCCGGACCTTCCTGGATCCGGGCGAATGCGGGACGGCCTGGAAACTGCCGGTCCTGCGAGGCAGCGGAGGCCACCGGACCGATCCCACGGCCGTCCGCGCCGAGGCCCTCGCGACTCGTTGAGGGTGTTGGAGGCTTCCTAGGCAAGGGTGCGAAGGTCGGGCAGGAACGCCCGACCTGCTCGGGCGCTGCCCCGCCTCCGACGGAAGCCAAGGCCGCGTGCTCCCTCTGGCGAGGGAAACGCGGTCTTTGGACGGGGTCGCCGTCCCGCAGACGGGACTCTGCCCCCGCAGTCCATGGCCGTCCCCTCCAAGACCGGCGTGCGGTTCCCCCCCCATGGACTGCGGTGGCACCGGACGAGCCAGGCGTGTCGTCCAGTCTGAAACCATGGGCTCCCTCTATCGCGTGCTCTGAGCAACCCCCACGACACCGCCTTGGCGAAGGCAGGTGGCCATCCTCCTCACTGACCCTTTGCGCTCTCTGCGTTCTTTGTGGCAAATCCCCCTTCCCCATCCGTGTGCATCCGTGTGCATCCGTGTGCATCCGTGGTTCCCCTCTTCTCCCCTCTGCGAACCTCCGTAACCTCTGCGACCTCTGTGGTCCGTTCGGTTGCGGCGGGTAGCCGCGCCGGGTCCGGTCCCGGTTCAAGACGGGCTGGCGCCTGCATCGATCCGGTTTAGTATGGCCCCATGTCCCCGTGCCCCGTCCCGTCCCGAACCACGGCAAGAACGCAACGCCCCCCGCCCGCCCCACGCCTCCACATGAGAAGGCTTGTCCCGGTACTGATCGCCGCCGCCGTGCTGGCGGGCGCGGCGGGGTGGCGGATCGCGTTCGACGACGACGAGTTCCAGCACGCCCACATGGCCTGGCTAATGGCCCGCGGCGAGGTGCCCTACCGCGATTTCTTCGAGCACCACGTGCCCCTCCATCACCTCGTCCTCGCGCCCCTGACCCTTGGCCGCCCCGGGCCATCCCGCATCCTCGTCCTCCGGGGCTTCCATGTGGCCATCTTCCTGGCCTGGCTGGGGAGCCTGGCCTGGGCCCTCCGGCGCTGGAAGGCGGGCACCGGCGGCATCATCCTCGCCCTGACCTGGTGCGCGGTCTCCCCCATCTTCCTGCTCAAGATGATCGAGGTCCGGCCGGACGGCCTGAGCATCCTGCTGGGAACCATCGCATTCGGCCTGCTCGCCGCGCCCGCCCGCCCGCTGGTTGCCGGCATCGTCGCCGGGGCCATGGTCATGGCCACCCAGAAGTTCGTGTTCCTGGGCATCGGTCTGGGCGCGGTCGCCTGGGCTCTCCACGGCCTGCGCGGCGCCTGGCGCTACTCCGTCGGCGCCTTCGTGGCGCCGGTCCTGGTGGCCGCGTGGCTGGCGCGGGCCGGCGCCGGCCCCGCCGCCTGGGAGGCCCTGGTCATGATGAATCTGGGCTGGCAGGAGACGTTCTCGCCGGCGGGATACGCGTCCCAGTTCTGGGTCACCTCGGCCCCGCTGATCGTCCTCGGCCTGGCTGGGGCCGCCGTGGCGTGGTCGGATTCCGAGACCCGTCGAGCGGGTCTCGCGGCCGCCATCCTCACCCTCTCCGGTGTCGCCGCCGTGCTCTGGATCCCCATCCCCTTCCGCCAGACCTACCTCATGCTGGCGCCAGGTCTGGCCCTCGGCGCGGCCATGGCCGTCGGGCGGCTGGGCGCGGCGCCCGGGCTGGCCTCGTTTCGACACGCCGGGATCGCCCTTGTGGTAGCCGGCGCCCTGCCGGGCCTGGCCGGCCTGCGGCACGAGTTCAAGGAGACCCTGGACGCCGACCTCGCCCTCATGCGCGAGATCGACGCCACCACCGAGGGCCCGGTGTTCGATGGACGGCGGCTCGTCCACTGGCGGCACCATGCCGGGCGCTTCGGGTGGTTCCACGAAGGCCTGCTGATGATGCTCGACGAGGACGATTTCACCGAGGAGACCGTCCGGTCCCTCCGCGAGGCGGACTACCCTCCCCTGCTCTGGGACTACCGCTTCGAGTACCTGCCCGACGCCCTGCTCGACGTCTTCCGCGCCCACTATGTGCCCTCCGAGCCGGATCCGCTGTGGCGGCCCGGCCTCCGCGTCGAGCGCGGGCGGCTGGCGGGAACCGGCGCGGTTCTCGACGTGCCCGCTCCGGGACGATACCGGGTCCAGTGGTCCGGCGGGGCCATCCTGATCGACGGCGAGCCGGTCGAGCCCGGCCAGGTGCTTGTGCTGGGCCCTGAACCGTTCCGGGTCACCGCCCGCGGGTTCGTGCGGGAGTTGACTCTGACTCGGGTCGGGGGGGTGCCGTGACCCGAGCGGGGCAACTCCTGTCCGTTCTCACCGTCGCCCTGTTCCTGGGCCTCGCCGGGTTCGAGCTCCGCCATACCGTCGCTATGCTGGGCCATCCCTACCCGACCGAATACGGAGAGGGCGTGAACCTCCTCTGGGCCTCCCGGCTGGCTGACGGATTGCCGCTCTATCCCGCGGTGAGCAAGGACGACCTGCCGCACCTTCACCATCCCTACCCGCCGCTGGGGCCTCTCGCGGTGGGAACGCTTCGGCGGGCCATGCCGGGCTCGTCCCCGTTCCTGCCCGGAAGGCTCGTCTCCGTGGTAGGCGCCGCCCTGGCCGGCCTCGGCCTCTGGATCCTCGCCCGCCGCCGCCTGTCCGCCGCCGCCGCCACCGTGGCCGTGGCCCTGTTCGCGCTCTCCCCGGTGACCCTCCGGTTCGGTCCCATGATGCGGATCGATCCCCTCCCGCTCGGCCTGTCCCTGCTCGCCCTCGTCCTCGTAGATCGCAACCGCACCCCGGCCCAGTTCGCGGTCGCGGCGGCGCTGGCGGCTCTGGCCGCGCTGGCCAAACCGACCTATGTCGCCGCGCTGCTGGTCGTCGGGTCCATGGCCCTTCTGCAGCCGCAGCGTCGGAGAAGCGCGGCCGCGGCCGCCGTCGGGGCCCTGATCCCTCTGGCCGCCATCGGGGCCTGGATCGCGATGCGCGAGTCGCCTCACCTCTGGCTGCACATGGTCGCCCTGCATCGGCTGCCCGCCGACCCGGGCGGGCTGCTCGACTGGGCGGGACGGTTCGCCGGCGTCCACGCCCTGCTGCTGGCCGGCCTGGCCGCCTGGCTTCGGTACGGGCCGACCGAGGACCGCCATCTCCGGTGCTACGCGGCCATCGCCCTCGGCATCGGCCTGGTATCCGGCCTGACCATGGGCTCGCAGGAGAACTACCTGTTCGAGGCGCTGGCCATGTCGGCGCTGGCCGCGGCCTGGTTGTGGGAACGCGTCCGGCGCTCCGCGCCGGCGACGGCGTGGGCGGCGGCGGCCATGCAGGGCCTGCTCTTCCTGCCCATCGAACCGGCGCCGGTGTTCACCCGCACCTACGGACAGGAGCTGCCGCCGGGGGCGGGGGCCACGTGGCGGATCACCGCCGCCGACCGGGAGATCGGGGATGTGATCACCGCCGAGATCGACGCCGCCGACGGCGCGGTGCTCTCCAGCGACGTCGGCTACCTGCTGGCCGCCGGACGCGACCCGGTGATGCAGCCCTACCAGTTCGGCCGCCTCGCCGAGGCGGGTCGCTGGGATCTCGCCACCCTGGCCCGGGCGGTAGAAGAGGGCCGATTCGGGCTCATCATCCTCAAGGGCGAGGCCGAGGAGGCCGACGACCCGTACTTCCCCCCCCGTATCCAGCAGGCCATCCACACCCGCTACGCTCTCCACCGCGTTATCGGCCCCTGGCATCTCTACCGGCCGTCCGACCATTCGGACTGATCTCCCCCCACCCTGCCGCCCGGCTCCCGACTAGAATCCAACAAAAGCACTATGTGTTTATTCAGAGTAATAAGGGGGTCAGACCCCGTCTACTTCTTTGTTTTTGAAAGGGATTTCGTTGATTAAGGGGGTCAGACCCTGTCCGCGTCGAGTCGCTTACCTAGTGGCCCGGGTTCCGGGGGGGGGGCGTGCCGCCGCCCTGACCAGTCAGTTGCCGGACCTGCGATATGCCCTCTCCTCCTCCATCTCCTCCGCCTGGTCCAATTGCTCCAGC
>PXDE01000194.1 GCA_003566475.1 PVC group bacterium
CGTGCCACGTCGGGGACATCCTGTTGGCGAGCAGTGGCTTGTGGAGAATGGCGCAGGATGGTGTCTCAGAGCAGTTGGGGCCGCTGGCACGCTGGGCCAGCCGGATGAAGAGTGAGACGGCTGGGGCGATGTGTGGTGTGGGATGCGGGAAAACCGCAGATTGACGATTGACGATCTACGAAGTGAGAATTAGGGCCATTCCATCTCGTTATCGCTATCGATTCTCGCTGCTCGGATGGCCGGCGCGGGAACCGCAGAATGTCGAATGTCGAAGCCTGGGGGTGGGTCCACGCTCCGACGTGGACCTTCCGGGCGCGGAGGGCGCCGCAGCTTAACGGAGCCTGGGGCGCAGGCCGCGTCGCGCCGGAGGCGTGCACGCGGACAAGCCCCAGGAACCAGCGCCCCCCCGACCCGCCCTGAAGGGGCGGCCGCAGGCATGCGAATCCAGGATCGGCCGCGATCATTGCATTTCAGCCGGGGCAGACCTATCGTGCCGGTCACTTCAATTCGCCGGACCGCAGCCGCCACGAGAACACGGAATGAGCATGCATCGATCTGAGACCGACCCCAGGCAGACGTGGATTCGGTTTTTCGCCACCGGCATGGTGGCCGCGACGGCCGTGGGGTGCGGCGGGCGCGACGTCCTCCGGGTGATCCCCCCCGAACCGGTGGAGGTCGGCCAGTCGGCCGCCCTTTCCGCCGAGGTCGGAGGTGGCCGGGGCTGGGTCTTCTCGTGGGAGGCCGCCGGCCTGACCAGCCCCTGGCAGGACACTCCGGAGACCCATGTCGCCTTCGCGGATCCGGGCCACCACCCCGTCCGGCTCCGCGCCCGGCGCGGCCAGCGCGAGATCGAGACCGAAGCCACGGTGATCGTGCGGCGGGCCCTCACCCCCACCCGGCCCACCCAATCCTCGACGCTCGCGTACGACCCCCATCACGGAAAGGTGTGGAACGCCAATCCGGACAACGACTCCGTCTCCGCCGTGGATCCGGCGTCGCTTCGGAAGCTCAGCGAGACCCCGGTGGGCAGGAACCCGCGCACGCTGGCCGTGCATCCCGACGGGACGATCTGGGTGGCCAATCAGGACGACGCCACCCTGAGCGTGCTCGACGGGGTCACCGCCGAGGTGATCCGCACCGTGGACCTGCCCCGGGCCTGCCGCCCGTTCGGCATCGCGGTGGCCCCCGACGGAGGCAAGGTCTATGTGGCCACCGAGGGCTCGGGCCAGGTGCTGCGGATCGACCCCGCCACCCACGCCGTGGACGCCACGGTGGAGGTCGGCGCGCCCCTGCGCGGCCTGGCCATCACAGCCGACGGCCGCGCCCTGTTCGCGACCCGCTTCATCTCCTCCGATGAGCAGGGGGAGGTGATCGAGATCGGGCTCGACGGCTTCACGGAGACCCGGCGCATCGCCCTGCCCCCGGACACCACCACCGCCGACTCCGAAGCCGGGGCCCGGGGCCTGCCCAACCACCTCCAGTCGGCCACCGTCTCCCCCTGCGGCACCCAGCTCTGGCTTCCCTTCAAGCAGGACAACATCTTCGGCGGCATCGTCCGCGACGGGAAGGCGCTGCACGCCGAGACCGCCGTGCGCACCCTGGTGTCGGCGGTGGATCTGGCCACGGGACGGGAGGTGTTCCGCAGGGATCTGGGTCGACGCGACATGGCCCATGCCGCCGTCTTCTGCCCGGACGGGGCCTGGGCCTTTGTGTCGGTCCAGGGCAGCAACACGGTGGAGCTGCTCGACGGCTATACCGGGGAATCGCTGGCCACGGTTTCTGACGTGGACCTCGCGCCGCAGGGCCTGGCCCTCGCCCCGGATGGGTCCGCCCTGTTCGTGCACTGCTTCCTGACCCGCACCGTGCGGGCCTTCCGGGTGGAGCGGACGGCGGCCGCCCCCGGCCTGAAGATCGAAGAGGCGGCGGCCATCCCGGTCGTTGCCGAGGAAGCGTTTCCGCCCAATGTGCTTCGCGGCAAGCAGGTGTTCTACGAGGCATCGGACCCCCGGATGAGCGCGGGGTTCATCAGTTGCGCGAGCTGCCATCTCGACGGCGGCTACGACGGGCGGGTGTGGGACCACACCCAGCGCGGCGAGGGCCTGCGCATGACCATCTCCCTGCTCGGCAAGCGCGGCATCGGCCAGGGCCGCGTCCACTGGTCGGCGAACTTCGACGAGATCCAGGACTTCGAGCACGACATGCGGAATCATTTCGGGGGAACCGGGTTCCTTACCGACGAGCAGTTCAACGAGGGCACCCGCAATCACCCCCTGGGCGACCGCAAGGCCGGGCTGAGCCCCGACCTCGACGCCCTCGCCGCCTACGTGATGTTCCTGAACGAGGTGCCGGCCAGCCCGCACCGCGAGCCCGACGGGGAGTTCACCCCCGACGCCCGGGCCGGGCGGGAGCTGTTCCTGAAGCTGGACTGCACCGTCTGCCACAGCGGCCCCGACTACACCGACAGCCCCACCCGGCTGCTTCACGACGTGGGCACCCTTCGTCCGGCCAGCGGGCGCCGTCTTGGCGGCACCCTTCCCGGCATCGACACCCCCACCCTCCGCGGCGTCTGGGCCACCCCGCCCCACCTGCATGACGGATCCGCCGCCACCCTGCTCGACGTGCTCGAACCGGCCCCCGGACGCCCCGGCCATGGCGGCAGCGAGCGCCTGTCTGCCGAGGGACGCCGCCACCTCGCCGCCTTCCTCAAGCAGCTCGACGGCGACGTCCCCGATCCCGAGCCCGGTCCCCCCGTGGTCCAGGTGACCACCTCCGCCCCGGAGACCGGCATCCGCCTCGGACAGCCCGTCCGGATCGAGGCCGAGGTGCATCCCCGGCTCGACGTGAGCCGGGTCGAGCTCTGGACGGCGGGCGACATGCTGGAGCGGCGCGAGGCCCCGCCGTATGTCTTCGAGCACACCCCGTCCCGGAGGGGGCGTCAGACCTACCACCTGCACGTCCACCATTCCGATTACGTCCGCACCTGGGCTGAAGTCTCCGTCCAGGTGAACCCCGGAGCGCGGTAAGGATGTGATCACTCCGGGCCTCGTCTCCATCACCTTCCGCCAGCTCGGACCCGAGGCGGTCGTGGACCTGGTCGTTCGGGCCGGGCTCGAGGCCATCGAATGGGGTGGCGATGTCCACGTGCCCCATGGGGATCGGGCGGCGGCGGATCGGGTGGGAAGGCTCACCAGGGATGCGGGTCTGAAGGTGGCCTGCTACGGATCCTACTTCCGGCTGGGGGTCAGCGAAGAAGCTGACGACGGGCCGACTTTGCGTGATGTTCTGGAGACCGCCGTCCAGTTAGGGGCGCCATGGATCCGGGTATGGGCGGGACGTCAGGGGTCGGCCGACGCCACCCCCGCCGACCGGGCCCGGGTGGCCGACGACGCGAGGCGCTGCGCCGACCTGGCCGCCGAAGCCGGCCTGGGGCTGGTGCTCGAATACCATGGCGGCACGCTCACCGACACGGCGGATTCGGCCGTTCGGCTTCTGAGCGACATCGACCATCCTCGCCTGAAATCCCTCTGGCAGCCCACCAAAGGTCTGGATGCGGAGGCCAACCTCACCGCGCTGCGGAAGGTGCTCCCCTGGCTGGTCAACCTCCACCTCTTCTCCTGGGGCCCCGGCGGATACACCGACCGCCTTCCTCTTGTCGCCCTTGAGGCCGACTGGCGGACCTACCTCGACCTCGCCCGCTCCGACGGCCAGCCCCACGCCGCCCTCCTCGAGTTCGTCCGCGACGACGCCCCCGACCAGTTCCTGGCCGACGCGGCCTCGTTGCGGGCGTGGCTTCCGGGCCGGGACTGAACAACCGTAGGTTCGGAACCGCGCATTGGCCCGGCGTGGCCTGTGGCGGCCACCGAACGAACCACAGAGGTTGCAGAGGGTACGGAGGTCCGCGGAGGGGGGAAGATCCGGATGCCCCAATGGGGCTACATGGCCTCCCCAAGAGGCGTACGCAATCCGACCAAGGCTCGCTTGATCGGCCATTCGTGGGACGGACGTCCTCGTCCGTCTCGGCGGTGTCCAGTGCCTGAGAAGGCCCTTGGTCCGGCGCTGGAGCACAGGCCAAGGTCCATGCAGGCGCGGAGCCTTCACAGGACGGACGGGGACGTCCGTCCCACGTCGGATCGAACCCCGCCGGAGTGCGTCGCCGAAATGTCAGCGCGGTTTCGACCCCTCGGGGGGCACAGTCAGACCCCGTAGGGGTCACGGCCATTAGCCGGGGGTAAGCGGAGCGCCACCCCCGGAACTCAAGGCCCCGCATGGGACCGACCCCGGAGGGGTCGCAGCCAATCCGTGTTCATCCGTGTCCATCCGTGGTTCCTCCTCCGCAGAATACTTCTTCAGGCGCATCTCCGGCCTCGTTCCCGGCGTCGGCCAAAGCCTGGGCGGCTTCGGCTACGAGCCGATACGGCGTAGCTCCGCATGCCTTGTGGAGTTTCAGGGAAGTTGGCGGGGACCGGGGGATGCGGATGGAATCTGCTTCTACGGGGGCGGCCCCGACTCGCCCCCTTTGGCATCCACGGCCTGGGCGGCCGCGGCTACACGAGGCCGGCCCCGGCCTCGGCGCGGACGATGCGGGGTTCGAGACGGCTTCCGAAGCGGCGGTGGTAGGCGTCGGCCAGGGCCTGGCCCGCCGACTCGGCGGCGGAAGCCTCCACCAGGGCGACCACGCTGCCGCCGAAACCACCTCCGGACAATCGCGCGCCGAGCACGCCCGACGTCCTCGCCGCTTCGGCGACGAGGAAATCCAGCTCGCGGCAGGAGTTCTCGAAGTAGAGCCGCGAGCTGTCATGCGAGGCGGACATCAGGGCCCCGAACTCGGCGAAGTCGCCGCGACCGAGGGCGGCGCGGCCCCGCGTCACGCGTTCGTTCTCGCCGATCACGTGGGCGGCGCGGGCCGCCGTCTGCGGGTCCGGTTTCGGGGCGCGCGCTTGCCAGTCGTCCCAGGTCACGTCCCGCAGGGCGGTGACCGGCCGGTCGAGCACGCCGGCGAAGAATTCGCGGGCGGCCTCGCACTGGGCCCGTCGCTGGTTGTACTCGCCGTCCACCAGAGCGTGGCTGACCCGGGTGTTGAGCAGCACGAACCGCATGCCCGCATCCAGCGGGACCGGGGTGGCGGTCACCTCGCGGAAGTCCAGCGCGACCAGCGCGTCCGCCTCGCCGGCCAGGCTGGTGAGCTGGTCGAGCAGGCCGCACCGCACGCCCGCGAACTCGTGCTCGGCCCGCTTGCAGAGCCGGGCCACGGTCAGCCGGTCCAGCTCCAGCCCGCCGACCCGGGCCAGGGCCAGGGCGGTCGCCACCTCGAACGCGGCCGAACTGGAGAGCCCGGCCCCCAGCGGGATGTCGGAACTCACGGTGAGGCAGAGCCCCGCCGGATCGAATCCATGGCCCACCAGGCCATGGACCACGCCCCGAACATAGTTGGTCCAGGGGGCGGCCGGGTCGGGCCGGATCGCGCCGGGGCCGATCACCCGCTCCTCCCCCTGGTGGCCGGACCAGACCCGAAGGCCCGGACCGCCGTCGCGGGACACCGCCACGCAGGTGCCGGCGTCGATGGCGGCGGCCAGCACCAGACCCTCGTTGTAGTCGGTATGGTTGCCGAGGATCTCGACCCGTCCCGGGGCGTAGGCCACCACCTCCGGCGGACGTCCGTACCGGGCCTCGTGCTCCGCCCGCACCCGGGCGGCCAGGGTGTCGCGGCTCATGGACGTCAGCCCCGGATCAGGGCCAGCACCTCGTCCCGCCGTGCGGCCATGGTGGCCTCGTCACGGGCCTCCAGGTTGAGGCGGATCAGGGGCTCGGTGTTGGAGGCGCGGACGTTGAACCACCAGTCCGGGTACTCCACGGACAGGCCGTCGAGCTTGTACACCCGGCCATCCTGGTACGACTCCTCCAGGCGTTTCAGCACCGCGCCCGCATCGGCCACCGTGCTGTTGATCTCGCCGCTGGCCGAGTACTTGCGCAAGGGGGCCACCAGCTCCGAGAGCTTCTGCCCGGTATGCGCGACGAGGGCGGCCACGTGGAGCACCGCGAGCGCGGAGCTTTCCGTGGTGTAGTTGTCCTTGAAGTAATAGTGCCCGGACAGCTCGCCCGCGAACACCGCGTCCTGCTCGCGCATCTGGGCCTTGATGAAGGCATGCCCCACCCGCGACTGGAATGGCCGGCCGCCGTTGGCCTCGATGACCTCCTTCACTGCCCAGCTCGACCGCAGGTCGTAGAAGATGGCCGCGCCCGGATGCGTCTCCAGCAGGGACTCCGCGATAAGGGCGGTGATGAGGTCCATGGCGATGATGCGGCCGGTCTCGTCGGTGAACCCCACCCGATCCGCATCCCCGTCGAAGGCGATGCCGAAATCGTAGGTTCCGGACCGGATCTTGTGCTGCAGAGCCTCGTACGTCTCCTCCAGCAGGGGGTTGGCCTCGTGGTTGGGGAAGGTGCCGTCGAGGGTGTCGAAGAGGGGGTCGAGCTTCAGGTTGGGCACGGCCCGGAACACCTCGGCCTCCACGATGCCCATGGCGTTGGCGTAGTCCACGGCCAGGGTCAGCTCGCGGTCCACCGAGACCAAGCCCGCGATATGGTCGCGGTAGGCGGAGCGGATGTCGTGGGTCGTCACCGAGCCCGGCGTGGCGGCGGGAGGCGCGAAAGCCTCCTCCTGCACGATGCGCTCGAGGTCGGCGATCCCAGTGGCCCCGCTGATGGGGATGGCCTGCTCGCGGCAGAGCTTGAATCCGTTCCATTCGCCGGGGTTGTGGCTGGCCGTGATCATGATCGAGGCGTCGGCCCCCAGCGAGCCGTTGGCGTAGTAGGTCATGGGGGTGGACACGACGCCGACGTCGATTACGTCCGCGCCCTGCCCGGTGAGGCCCCGGGCCAGGGCCTGGAACAGGGGGTCCGAATGCGGCCGCATGTCGCGCCCGACCACCACCTTGCGGCAGCCGAGAAAGGTCACGAAGGCCCGGCCGAACTTCTCGGCCAGATCCTCGTTCAGGGTGTCGCCGTAGATGCCCCGGATGTCGTACGCCTTGAAAATGCCGGCCATGGTCGCTTGCTCCGAAAGGGTGGGACGTGAAGGAGCCCGCATCCTACCCGCACCCGCCGGGTGAGACCAGCCTGACGGCAGGGAGTGGTCAGCGGTCGGCAGTCAGTGGTCAGTGCAGGCCGCTGGACCGCGCCGCTGCGCGGCGCGGTCCAGCCGGATAAGGGGTGAGACGGCTGGCGCGGTGTGGGATGTGCGATGTGGGATGTGGGATGTGGCCTTCCCGTGGCCCGGGGGGGCCTCCCCCCGGGCCTCTGGGAGCCCTCGCGTGGCAGGGGGCTTCTCCGACGC
>PXDE01000605.1 GCA_003566475.1 PVC group bacterium
AGGCGTCCACTTCGGTCACATCGAGCTTGAACAGGAACCGGTCGAGCTGGGCCTCGGGCAGCGGGTAGGTGCCCTCCATCTCGATGGGGTTCTGGCTGGCCAGCACCATGAACGGATGGGGCAGCATCCGGGTGGTGCCGAGCAGGGTCACCGACCGCTCCTGCATGGTCTCGAGCATGGCCGACTGGGTCTTGGGGGAGGCGCGGTTGATCTCGTCGGCCAGGAGGAGGTTGGTGAACACCGGCCCCGGCTGGAACACGAACTCGCGCTTCCCTCCCCCCGTGTCCTGGAGCACGTGCGAGCCCAGGATGTCGGACGGCATGAGGTCGGGGGTGAACTGCACCCGGCGGAACTCCAGGTCGAGCACCTCCCCCAGCGCCCGCACCAGCGCCGTCTTGCCCACGCCGGGCAGGCCCTCGAGCAGGATGTGGCCTCGGGCCAGGATGCCGGTCAGCACCAGCTCGTGGAGTTCCTCGCGTCCTAGCAGCATGCGGTTGAGTTCGCGCAGGACGCCATTCAGGGTCTCGCGGCACACTCCCATCTCGGCGGGATCGGGCAGTCGTGTCTCGTCGGTCATCCGGGCTCTCCCTTCCCGCGGCGCGGGGGTCAGTCGCGGTCGAAGTATCGCCGCACCGCCGCCCGATGGCGAGGGGGAACATTCCAGTCCGCCGCCTGCCCGCCCTCCCCGGTGGCCCCGGCCATGGCCCCGGTCCCGGCCTCCGCGAGCTGGTCCAGCGGGCGCGTGGGGTCGAGCGCGGCCACCCCGACCCGGTGGGTGGGCTCACTCGTGGGCATACGCCCCGGCGGCAGCGCCTCGGCCTCGAACCGCTGCCCGGCGTCCTCGGTCTCCCCGCTGAACCGCAGTTCGGCCGCGCCCGGGCCCTTGCTGATCCCCCCGGCGCCGGGCAGCATCAGAAGCAAGGCCAGATCGTCCTCGCCCTGGCCGTCCTCGCCCTCGCCGAGCAGGAGGGCCATCAGGTCCTCCTTCCCCTGCCCGCCCATGCCGCCTTCGCACTGCTGAAGCATTGCCGGATCGATCAGCCGGGCCTCGGCCAGCCGCTGCAAGTCCTCGAAGGTCAGATCCATGCCCTCGCCAAACCGTTCGGCCAGTTGCTTCAGCAAGTCCGGGTCGAGCCCCTCCAGGTTGGCCAGGGCCTCGGCCAATTCCGGGGGAAGCTCCAGGCCGGGCGGCAGGGCCTGGGCCGCGTCCTCGGCCAGCTTCTTCAGCGCCTCCAGCGCGGCGGCCAGGGTCTGGGGATCGAGCTTGCCGTGGGTTTCATCCAGGGCGGAGGCCAGATCGCGGGCGGCCGCCATTCGTTCGATCTGGTCCACGTCCTCGGAGGCGGCCCGATCGGCCACCCGGGCCATGGACTCGCGCAGGTGGTCGAGGGTCTCGTAGGCCCGGGCCGGATCGCGGCCCCGCGCCTCCTCGGCCGCCTCCTCCAGCCGCCGGCGCATGCGGGCCACCTCCTCGGGCTCCGCCGAGCGGGTCTCCTCCAGCACCGTGAGCTGCTCCCGCATGGGGGCGATCACCGGCCCCAGGTCCAGCCGGTCCTGAAACCGGGCCAGAGCCTGATTCACCGGAGCCAGATAGGCCCCGGCCACCACCAGGATGCCCGCCCCCATCAGGGCCCCGGACCGCCGCGGATCCCAGCGCAGCCGGGGGGGCGCCACCGGCTGGCCCACCGCCCACACCTCGCCGCCAGGCAGATCCTCGACCAGAAGGCGGCCGCCAAAGTGCTGACCGGCGTCGGCCAGGGCCCGCAGGGCCTCCGGGGCGGGCGCCCGCCCGATGGCCCGGCGCAGGGCCCACGAGATCAGGAACAGGCACAGCAGCGGCAGGGCCAGCAGGTCGCCGGCGGGAATGGAGGTGGCCATGCGCACGGCCAGCACCGCCACCCCGATCACCATCAGCGCCGGCCCCAGAACCGAGGCGAACCGAATCCCCGCCGACGCGGCGATCCAGCGCCGCCGGGCCGAAACCCAGATGGGATCCGTGGCGGCCATGGTCCTCACAGCCCGGCCATGGCCCGCTCGAAGCGGGCCTGGCGGGCGGCGGGGGCGGCGGGCTGCCGGTGGCCGCGCAGGGCCTGTTCGACATAGCGGAGGCGGACGGCTGGAGGCGGGTGGGTGGCCCCGAATCCCCCGGGCCGGTGGCCCAGATGCTCCTCCATGGTCCGCAGCACCTGAACGTAGGCCCCGGGGTCGTAGCCCGCCCGCCGGGTGATCTCGATCCCCGACAGGTCCGCCTCGCGCTCCTGCCTCCGGGAGTAGCCGCCGGTGACCAGGGTGTGGACCATGTCGTTGATCCCCGCCTCGTAGGCGGCGGCCGCCTCCGCCCATTGCTCCCCGCCCAGGGTGGTGGCCGCGCCCACCGCCGCCGTGTTGACGGCCGTCACGAACCGTCCGCTGCGGATGGCCCGGACCCCGTGCCGGTGCTGCACATGAGCCACCTCATGGGCCAGCACGCTGGCCAGGGCGTCCTCGGACTGGCACACCCGGAGCAGGCCCCGGGTGACCAGGATGAACCCGCCCGGCGTGGCGAAAGCGTTGATCTCGTCGCTGTCGAGCACCTGGAAATGGTAGCCCGCGAAGGTCTCCGGGAGGTCCGAGGCCAGGGCCACCGCCTGGCCGACCAGATTGACGTACCGGTTGAGCTCCGGGCTCTCGAGCGGCGGGTACTGGGCCATCAGGGTCGCGGCCACCGTCCGGCCCAAGTAGTACTCCTGCTCCGGAGTGAGATCCTCCAGAGCCCGGGCCAGGGCGACGCCGGTCTTGCGGATGGCCTCCGCCTCCGCCGGGGTGAGGGTGCCCGTGGCCTGTCCCACCGCCGAGCCCACGTCCGTCACGGTCTGGCAGCCGGCGAACCCGAGGGCGCCGGCGGCGAGGAGGGCGAACCCGGACCGCACAGTCGTCCGCCGGGTCATCGGGCACCTCCGGCCAGCCCGCCCTGGCGGAGGAAGTTCAGCACGTCGTCGCGGCGCACGCCCCGGGCCTCCATCCGGTCCACCGCGCCGAAATCGGCCTCGGGCCGGATCTTCCGGTACTCGTCCTCCATCTGCTCGCTGAGGCCCTTGCCGGCCAGGGTGGTCTCCTCGGTGGTCACCCCGGTGCCCGCGTCGCCGGTGGCCACCAGCTCGACCCTGCGGTCGGTGAGGCTCGACACCGGCACCCAGCCCGCGCGCTCGCCGTGCTGCACCCGGGCCCACGAGCCCTGGGTCTCGATAAGCCGGACCACATCGCCATAGGCGAGGGATCCGGCCCGGGGGGAAAAGAACGAGGCCTGGGCGTGGAGGTGGGTCTCCTGGACCCGAACCGTCCGCTCCACCACCCGGCCCCAGGCGGGCGCGGCCAGGGCCGCCACCGCCGCCACCACGATCCACGTTCTCAGCGTCATGGAAATCCTCCTGCGTTGCCCTGTAGTGTACACGGACCTGCCCGCCAGAGCAACGGCTTGCCTTTCCCGTCCGCAGCGGCCAGCCTCCGCGCATGCACCCATCCGACGAATCCCCCGCCGTCCTATTCGATCTCGACGGCACCCTGCTCGACACCATCGAGGGCATCGCCGCCGCCGCCAACGCGGTGCTGCGCCACTACGGATTCCCCGAACACCCGCTGCCGCCGTTCCGTCATTTCGTGGGCGACGGGGCCGATGTCCTGCTCGAACGCGTCGTGCCCCCCGGGGTTCCCGTGCCTCCGGACGCCCTGACCCGGTTCGCCGACGCCTATGCCGCGGCCTGGCGGGCGGGCACCCGGGTCTATCCCGGCATCCCCGACCTCCTGGCCGAGATCGCCTCGCGCGGCGTGCCCTTCGCGGTGTGCTCCAACAAGCCCCAGGCCGCCACCGAGGCCTGCGTGGAGGCGCTCTTCCCCGGGATCGCCTTCACCGACGTATGGGGCCGTCGGCCCGACCTGCCCAAGAAGCCCGACCCGCAGGTTGCCCTCGCCCTCGCCGAGCGGATGGGCGTCACCCCCGCCGCCTGCCGGTTCCTCGGCGACACCTCGGTCGACATGCGCACCGCCCGCGCCGCCCACATGATCCCCCTCGGCGCCGCCTGGGGCTTCCGGGACCGGGAGGAGCTGGTCGAGCATGGCGCGGCGGCCGTGCTGGAGCATCCACTGGAGTTACTGGACTGGCTCTGACGCGCTACACGCGACTGCCCCTCCCCAACCATTTGACCACAGAGGGCACAGAGGTTACGGAGGTTCGCGGAGGGGGAACCACGAAAGGCACGAAAGGGCACGAAAGCGGGGCCGGGAGGACCACAGAGGTCGCAGAGATTACGGAGGTTCCCGGAGGCGAAGCCGGGTGCTGAAGCCGAACGCGCCACCTGTCGCGGCGTAGCCCGTAGGGCGAAGACGGAAGCGTTTGGCCGCCCGGGAGAAGGCCGCGTTCCCGTGCCCGATCCGCGCGAAGCTCACGGCACTCTATCTCTCCTCATGCGCGTCCAGGCCCTCGGCGGGCGCGGCTACACAACGCACCTCGTAGTCTGTAGTCCGCTGTTCCCGCCCTGCGGGACGGACCGCGCATGGAACGAGCCTGATCCGGAGGAAGCATAGCCACAGGCCTGACCTTCCACCCCCCCCAGGCACTGGACATGCTCCCTCGCTGTCACAGACAGCGAGGTACCGGCATGCATCCCGCAACATGTCCGACGAAACTTCTGGGCGAAGTCGGATCCCGAATCCCGCTTCCCCAAGCCCTCGCGGGACATCGAGGCACGGCTCGGGGGCCATGAGACTCGTTGCGCCTTCGTGGCAAGGCTCTCGCCTCCTCCAGGTTCCTCCGGTTCTAACCGGCGCTTTCAGGGCGACTTCTTTTCCCTGCCATCAGTCCTGACCGCCTTTCATGCTATCTGACCTTGTCACCTCCCCATCACTGAGTCGAGTCACTCAGGCTATGACACGAAGATGCTCTTCATGATTCCTCCAACAAGAATACACAGCATCCCCGATACCCACAGGCACGTACCAGCCACTGTCTCCAGCCTGAGACGCCGCCCTAGATCGGGACAATGCTCCCTCGCGAACGCATATGCTTCCTTCCTTCGCCAAACAAACAACAAAGTTGGCTTGATTCCCGGGCCCATGGCCTGTTCGACTTTCATAAGTGTAATGGAGGCTTTGACGGCGGCGACAAGCGAGGCCGCGAGATAAAGCAGACCAAACACAATAATAAGATTCGAGAAAAAATTAGCCATGGATAGAATCATCAAAATTGTCAGTTCCAGGGGCTGTTATTTCCAGGGGGCTACCCTCGGCAACATCCTAGACCGAAGATGGCTCCTCCACGCAAGCGGAGAGGAACACCCAGTTAGAAACCCCTTTCGGGGCTGGAAAGAGCGGCTAAGCATAGCTTGCGGGCTCCTTCTTCAGGATCCAGCCCCCTCCGGGCCTCCCGCCACGGACCGGTTCCGTGGAGCCTCGGGCTCCATTCTCCATCCGTGCCTCCGCCTCGTCCAGAACGTCGGCATCCCCCACGGCCAGGCTCCTCCAGCATGCCTTCCGCGGGATCCTCTCCGGCTCCCCGAGCCTATGCTCCACAGCCGCGCGGTAGCGATGCAGCCGGTCGCGCAGCATGCTCCGGCAGGTGTCGCGATCTCTCGCGAACCGGAGCAGGAACGCGCGGTCATGGCAGCGGTTGGACACGGGGTCAGACCAATAGTTGGACACGGGAGTTGGACACGGGGTCAGACCAATACAATCTGCTCATACTCAACTCGCTATCCTCCAGGGAAGGGTGTTCTGATCCCTTGGAACCGGCATTCCGGCCTCGGAACGGGCCATGTAAGAGGCCGACGTCTCCCGGCGTGCCAATCCATGGCTCACCTCCTTCAGATCGACGTCCCGGGCCGCCATCCAGAGATCGTGGGCGAACTTCAGCACAAACGTGCGCTGGCAGCACCAGTGCGTCAGGTACCAGATGCAGCCTGAAAGGTGGTGCCGATGGGCATGAGGCATTTCCACTAACCGGGTTCGGTTCGCGACGATAGCCTGCGGTACGGGGCCAATGTGGCCCGGTGAAGCCTCCCGCGCAAGCCTGGACCTGCGCCCCTTCCCTGGCCTTCAAGCCCTTGCACAGGTGCGACCCCGTTCCCGATAGGGTTTCGGGCGTGGGCCCTGAATTCGCGCTAAAGCCGCAGTTTCGAGCCCAGAATGGCCGCGCTAAGCCCTTCCAGCACATGCCTGATCGTGGCATCGTACTAGTCATGAGTCGATTACACAGGTCCGACCCCGGTGCCACTCGTGCCCTACAAGCGCATCGGCCTGGCCGTGGACGCCTACCGGAAGCTGGGGTTCCCGCTCCGGATCGTGGGCACCGGCTCCGGCCTCCGCGACCTGCGCCACCGGGCCGGGCCCCGCACCGAGTTCCTCGGCCACCGGACCGACGAGGAGATCCGCGACCTCTACCGCACCTGCCGCCTCCTCGTGTTCCCGGGGGAGGAGGACTTCGGCCTGGTGCCTGTGGAGGCCCAGGCCTGCGGCACCCCGGTGGTGGCCTACGCGGCCGGCGGCGTGCGGGAAACCGTGGTGGAGGGGGTGACCGGCCTCTTCTTTCCCGAGCCCACGGCCGAGTCGCTCGCCGACGCCGTCACCCGGGCGGCCGCCCATGTCTGGGATCCCCGGCGGCTCCGGGCCCAGGCCGAACGGTTCGGGATCCAGGCGTTTCTAGACGGGCTCGACCAGGAGATCCGGGGACTGCTCGCCGACTAGCCCGCATGGCTCTCCCCACCGGAGAGGGCCCGGTTGCGCGAGACGGGGGTCGGCCGAGGGCCCGCGGCGGGGAGGAGACGCATGAGCGCCGGATCAGTCCATCCCGATCTTCACCCCGTCAAAAGTCAGCACCCGGTCGCCCACGCGAACCCGGTCACCGTCCTGGACCACCCCGGGATGGTCGCCCCGGGCCAGGGTCATCAGATAGCCCCGGGCTCCGCCGAGGGTGATCTCCGTGGTGCGGGTGCGGTGGCCGTCGTGGCCGGACACCTCCTGGACGGGGGCGGGTTCGACCTTCATCCAGTACTGGACGCGGCGCCCGGCCTGGGGGCCGACCATGGCCACCAGGACGTCGGCGCCGGAGCGGCCGCTGAAATCCACGGCCAGGGAGGTGGGATGCCGGATCGCCGCGTCGAGGTCCACATGCTGGATCCGCCGCCGGTCGTTGCGGGCGATCTCGTACATGCGTCCGCTGACCACCCCGGATCCGTCGGGCCGGAAATCGGTGTGCACGGGATAGCTGGTGTGGAACATGCCCGGGAACCGGTAGCGGGCGAAGTTGCCGTGCCAGCCCAGGCCCCGCCCATAGACATAGACGCC
>PXDE01000604.1 GCA_003566475.1 PVC group bacterium
CCGGGTGGTCGGGGCGTATCTGCTGGACCGGGAGACCGGGAGGATTCACGCCGTGAAGGCCCGGGCCACCGTGCTGGCCACCGGGGGCGCCGGCAAGACCTACCTCTATACCACCAACCCCGACACCGCCACCGGGGACGGGATCGCCATGGCCTGGCGGGCCGGGCTTCCCATCCTCAACCTCGAGTTCGTCCAGTTCCACCCCACCTGCCTGTACCACTCCCAGGCCAAGTCGTTCCTGGTGAGCGAGGCGGTGCGCGGGGAGGGGGCGGAACTCCGCAACGTCCGGGGGGAGGCGTTCATGAACGGCCAGCACCCCCGGGGCGCTCTGGCCCCGCGCGACATCGTGGCCCGGGCCATCGACCTCGAGATGAAGACCTCGGGGGCCCCCTGCGTGTATCTGGACATCACCCACCAGCCGCGCGACTTCATCACCCAGCGGTTTCCCAATATCTACGCGTTCCTGCTCGAGCACGGGATCGACATGGCCGCCGACCGCATCCCGGTGGTGCCCGCCGCCCACTATTTCTGCGGGGGGGTGGAGGCGGCGGTGGACGGCCGGACCGCCCTCGAGGGGCTGTTCGTGTGCGGCGAGGCCGCCTGCACCGGCATGCACGGGGCCAACCGGCTGGCCAGCAACTCCCTGCTCGAGGCGCTGGTCATGGCGGCGGGCGCGGCGCGGACGCTGGCTGCGGACCCTCCCGACCTGCCCGCCGGGCTGCGGATCCCGGACTGGGTGTACGGCCGGGCCGTGACCAGCGACGAGCAGGTGGTGGTCGAGCACAACTGGAATGAGGTCCGCCACGCCATGTGGGATTACGTGGGCATCGTCCGCACCTCCAAACGCCTGCTCCGGGCCTGGCGGCGGATCCGCAACCTCCGGGCCGAGATCCGCGAATACTATCTCGACTACGTTCCCACCCCGGACACCCTCGAACTGCGCAACATCGCCGACGTGGCCGAACTCATGATCCGCTGCGCCCTGGCCCGCCAGGAAAGCCGGGGGCTCCACTACACCCTCGACTTCCCGGACCCCGACGACACCCGCCCCGCCCGCGACACCCGGATCGTGGACCCCCCGGGCGGCGCCATCGTCTGATCCGGCGATCCCTGCCCGGACCCCGGCTCCGGCGTGCCGCGCCGTAGTCAGGCGAAGGCGGGCGGAAGCCAACGTGCGGCCGCCCCTTCAGGGCGGATGGGATGGGGGCGGCTATTCTGGGGTTGCACCCCAGGCTCCGTCAGGCGGCGGCGCCTACAGCGCCCGGAAGGCGCCGGTCTCGGACCCGGCTTCGCGAAGACGCTTGGCCGCGGCGGGCCCATCGGACGCGTCGGACTGCTCCGAAACACCCTCACCGGTACCGCCACAGGGCGTTGGGCGGATCCCGCGCCCGAGCCTCCCCCTTGTGGCGGCCGTTCGACCGAGTCTTCGAGGAAGAACGGCTCCGGGCGGGGGACGAGGGAGAGAGCGACGTGGGACAGAGGTCGAACACGGTGGGCGGGAGCCGCTCTCCGTCGCGGACTCGGTCGAGCGACCGCCCGCCTTCGCCAGGCTACGGCGCGGCAGGCTACAGGACGTTGAGGAGGGCCGAGCCCACATCCCACAACGCACATCCCACATCGGCCATGGTCTCACCCCCTGCTCCGGCTGGACCCCGCCGCGGCGGGGTTCAGCGGCCGTCACTGCTCTGAGATACCCATGCACGCTATTCCACGCAAACCATTGCTTGCCAATAGGATGGCTCCGACGTGGCACGGGGGGCGCCTGCCCCCGTGCCTTGCCCCCGAAAGGTGCCCATGCACTCGGGAGGCTCCGGACGCGTTCCGAGGGATCCCAGAGGCTCGGGGGGAGGCCCCCCCGGGCCACGGGAAGGCCGCATCTCGTATCGCGCATCCCGCATCGCGCATCCCGTATCGCGCCCGCTGTCTCACCCGTCATCCGGCTGGCCCACCGGACCAGCGGCTGGGACTGACCACTGGCCCCCCATCGGCCAGCCTAAGCGCCGACCCGGTTCCGATGCCCAGCCTGCCGCACACATGTGCCACACTTGGCCCGTAAGTGTGCGATAGCGGCACATCTGCATTGGCTTCCTGATTGGGTCCAAGAAGTCCATATAAAGCTTTAAGTGCTTATGGGCAGCATTTTAAGGAATGATTTCCTCCTGCCATGGAAATCCTTGGCACGCCCACTGCTCTTCCAGAATGCGCAATCTTTTCCTGCGAGGTTCTGGATATGGGCAAAGTGATCGGCATTGATCTGGGCACCACGAATTCGTGCGTGGCGGTGATGGAAGGCGGGGAGCCGAAGGTGGTTCCCAACGCCGAAGGGGGGCGGACCACCCCGTCGGTGGTGGCCTTCACCAAGGACGGGAGCCGCCTGGTCGGCCAGGTGGCCAAGCGGCAGGCCATCACCAATCCCCGGCACACCATCTTCTCCATCAAGCGGTTCATGGGCCGGAAGTACGACGAGGTGGCCCACGAGATCGGCCTGGTGCCCTACGAGGTGGTGAAGGCCTCCAACGGGGACGCCCATGTGAAGGTGGGCGACAAGACCTATTCCCCGCCCGAGATCAGCTCGATGATCATCCAGAAGCTGAAGGCCGACGCCGAGGCCTACCTGGGCGAGAAGGTGACCCAGGCGGTGATCACCGTGCCCGCCTATTTCAACGACAGCCAGCGTCAGGCCACCAAGGACGCGGGCAAGATCGCGGGCCTTGAGGTGCTGCGCATCGTCAACGAGCCCACCGCCGCGTCCCTCGCCTACGGGCTGGACAAGAAGAAGGACGAGGAGATCGCGGTGTACGATCTGGGCGGCGGCACCTTCGACATCTCGATCCTGGAGATCGGCGAGGGCGTGTTCGAGGTCAAGGCCACCAACGGCGACACCCATCTGGGGGGCGACGACTTCGACCAGATCGTGATCGACTGGCTGGCCGCCGAGTTCAGGCGCGAGCAGGGGGTGGATCTCACCAAGGATCCCATCGCCCTCCAGCGGCTCAAGGAGGCGGCGGAGAAGGCCAAGTGCGAGCTCTCGTCCTCGCCCGGCACCGACATCAACCTGCCCTTCATCACCGCCGACGCCTCCGGGCCCAAGCACCTCAACGTCACCCTGAGCCGGGCCAAGCTGGAGCAGCTCGTGGGCGATCTGGTGGAGCGGTCCATGGGGCCGGTGCGGGCGTGCCTGAAGGACTCCGGCCTGGGCAAGGAGCAGATCGACGAGGTGATCCTGGTCGGCGGCTCGACCCGGATGCCCCTGGTCCAGCAGTCGGTGAAGGAGTTCTTCGGCCGGGATCCCCACAAGGGGGTGAATCCCGACGAGGTGGTGGCGGTGGGCGCGGCCATCCAGGCCGGGGTGCTCAAGGGCGAGGTCAAGGACGTGCTCCTGCTCGACGTCACCCCGCTGACCCTGGGCATCGAGACCCTGGGCGGGGTCAGCACCCCGCTCATCGAGCGCAACACCACCATTCCCACCCGCAAGAGCGAGATCTTCAGCACGGCGGCGGACAGCCAGCCCATGGTGGAGATCCATGTCCTCCAGGGCGAGCGCAAGATGGCCGCCGACAACAAGACCATCGGCCGGTTCCATCTGGACGGCATTCCACCCGCCCCGCGGGGAGTGCCGCAGATCGAGGTGGTGTTCGATCTCGACGCCAACGGCATCCTCAACGTCAGCGCCAAGGATCTGGGCACGGGCAAGGAGCAGAAGATTACCATCACCGCCTCCAGCGGGCTCGACAAGAGCGAGATCGAGACCATGGTGAAGGACGCCGAGGCCCACGCCGCCGAAGACGCGAAGAAGCGCGAGGAGGTGGAGGTGCGCAACCAGGCCGACACCACCGCCTGGCAGGCCGAGAAGCTGCTCAAGGAGAACGGCGACAAGATCTCGGACGCCCACAAGGCGCCGGTGGAGACGGCGGTGAAGGAGCTGCGCGAGGCCCTCGAGGCCAAGGCCGACGCGGCCGCCCTCAAGGCGGGCATGGAGAAGCTCCAGGCCGCCCTGCAGGCCGCCGCCGCCGACCTGTACAGCCAGGCCAAGACCGAGGGCGGTCCGGCCGCCGAGGGCTCGGCGGGCCCGTCGGCGGAAGAGGCCCAGGCCCCGTCCGAGGACGGCGTGATCGACGCCGACTTCGAGATGGTCGACGACGACAAGAAATGATCTCGGGGAGGCGAGGCGCGAACCGGGCGGCGCCGACGCTTCCGAACTTAGCGAAACTGTCCCGGAAACCAACCATGCCGAACATCAACAGGAGGCAAGGCGACCTATGAAGATCCAGCCGCTGGGCGACCGCGTGCTGGTCGAGCCCCTCAAGGACGAGGAGCAGACCAAAGGAGGCATCATCATCCCCGACACCGCGAAGGAGAAGCCCCAGCAGGGCAAAGTCGTCGCGGTGGGCACGGGCAAGCTTGACGACGACGGGAAGAAGATCCCCTTCAACGTCAAGAAGGGCGACAAGGTGCTCATGCCGAAGTACGGCGGCACCGAGGTCAAGATCGACGGCAAGGAGTACCAGATCATGCGCGAGGACGACATCCTCGGCGTGATCGAGGGCTGAACCTCCCACCCTTTCAGGAGAACAGAACATGGCAGCGAAACAACTGGTGTTTGAGTCCGAGGCCCGGCAGAAGGTGCTTTCGGGCGTGGAGAAGCTGAGCCGGGCGGTCAAGGTGACCCTCGGGCCCAAGGGCCGCAACGTGGTCCTGGACAAGAAGTTCGGATCCCCCACCGTGACCAAGGACGGGGTGACCGTGGCCAAGGAGATCGAGCTCGAGGACGCCTTCGAGAACATGGGCGCCCAGATGGTGCGCGAGGTGGCCAGCAAGACCAGCGATGTGGCCGGCGACGGCACCACCACCGCCACCGTGCTGGCCGAGGCCATCTACCGCGAGGGCCTCAAGAACGTCACCGCCGGGGCCAATCCCATGAGCCTCAAGCGGGGCATCGACAAGGCGGTCGAGCATGCGACCGGGTACCTGGCCAAGATCTCCAAGACGGTCAAGGACCGCAGCGAGATCTCCCAGGTGGCCTCCATCTCGGCCAACGGCGACCGGACCATCGGCGAGATCATCGCCGACGCCATGGACAAGGTCGGCAAGGACGGGACCATCACCGTGGAGGAGGCCAAGAGCATCGAGACCTCCCTGGACGTGGTCGAGGGCATGCAGTTCGACAAGGGCTACCTCTCGCCCTACTTCGTGACCAACGCCGAGTCCATGGAGACGGTCCTCGAGGATCCCTTCATCCTGCTCTACGAGAAGAAGATCTCGAACCTGCAGGATCTCCTGCCGCTCCTCCAGAACATCGCCAAGTCGAGCCGTCCGCTCCTCATCATCGCCGAGGACATCGAGGGCGAGGCCCTGGCCACCCTGGTGGTGAACAAGATCCGCGGCACCCTCCAGGCCTGCGCCGTCAAGGCCCCCGGCTTCGGCGACCGCCGCAAGGCCATGATGGAGGACATCGCCGTCCTCACCGGCGGCAAGTTCGTCACCGAGGATCTGGGGATCAAGCTGGAGAGCGTCCAGACCACCGACCTCGGCACGGCCAAGCGGGTGGTGATCGACAAGGAGAACACCACCATCGTCGAGGGCGCGGGCAAGTCCAGCGCCATCAAGGCCCGGATCGAGCAGATCCGCCGCCAGATCGACGAGACCACCTCCGACTACGACCGCGAGAAGCTCCAGGAGCGCCTGGCCAAGCTCGCGGGCGGCGTGGCGGTGATCAATGTCGGCGCGGCCACCGAGACCGAGATGAAGGAGAAGAAGGCCCGGGTCGAGGACGCCCTCCATGCCACCCGCGCGGCGGTCGAGGAAGGCATCGTCCCCGGCGGCGGGGTGGCTCTCATCCGGGTCCAGAAGGCCCTGGAGTCGCTCCATCTCGACGGCGACGAGGCCATCGGCCTCGAGATCGTGCGCCGGGCCTGCGAGTCGCCCCTGCGCCAGATCGTCTCCAACGGCGGGGCCGAGGGCTCCATCGTGGTGGCCGAGGTCAAGAAGTCCAAGGCCAACGACGGCTACGACGCGGCGGAGGACAAGTACGTGGACATGGTCAAGGCCGGGATCATCGATCCCACCAAGGTCACCCGGACCGCCCTCCAGAACGCCGCCTCCATCGCCGGGCTGCTCCTCACCACCGAATGCCTGGTGGCGGAGATCCCCGAGAAGGAGAAGGCTCCCGCCATGCCCCCGGGCGGCGGGATGGACTACTAGGTCCGGTCCACCGGCCGGTACGACTGCGGGCGGGGCGCCTCCGGGCGCCCCGCCTTTTTCGTTGGATGGGTGGATGAGTGGATGGGTGGATGAGTGGATGGGTGGATGAGTGGATGGTTGGATGAGTGGATGGTTGGATGAGTGGATGGTTGGATGGGTGGATGAGGCTGAATCCGGCACTCGCCCCTTGCCCGAACTGCTGCGACCCCGCCGGGGTCGGCCCCATCCTGGGCGCGCTTCAGAGGCCTTCGGGATGGACCTCAACCCTGGCGCAGGCTAGCGTTGAGGGATGCGAGCGTTCCCCCCGGGGAGGTCCATGCTCCTTCGCCGCCCCGCCGACGCCGCTCTCGCCGTCGGCCTCCTGGCCACCTGCGCATGCGCGGGCGGGGGTGGGGCGCAGGTGTTCCCCGAGATCGACTTCGCACGGCTGGAGCAATTGGATCAGGCGGAAGTCGATGGGAAAGGGACGGGGCTGTCTCGGCCGGTGGCAGAGGACGTCCAAGGTCTGGACGGAAGGGGGTAGGCGTGCAGCCTGTAGCTACGCTCGCCCAGGGCGTGGCATGCGTGGCGGATGGGATCGGGGTGCGAGGGGGAACTCGCCGCCTCCTGGCAGTGCCCGCCGGAGCCTGGCGTAGGCGGGGCGTCGGTAGCTACGCCCGCCCAGGGCGTGGCCGAAGGTGGAAGGGAGCCTGGGCGGTGCGGAGCCCGTAGCCGAACGCGCCAAGCGTTTGGCCGACCGTGAAAACGAGCTAGGCTCGGAGCGAAGCTCCTTCGTAGGCACGCTCCCCGCGACGTTCGCTGCGTCATCTGGATCCTAGGCGGATTCAGCTACGCGCAGGCTGGCGCGAAGCCCGTAGCTGGACGCGCCAGCGTTCAGCCGCCGCGGAGAACGAGCCCGGCCCAGTGCGAAGCTCCTCCCCGGAAGCATCCCCGGCGTCGCTCCCGTCGTCGTCCCCGCGCCATCCACGGCCTTGGCGGCCGCGGCTACGGGGGGCGACGCGGCCACGTGCCGATCCATCGTGGCTCCGCATTCCTTGCGGAGTCTCTGCGGCGGGGCCAATTGGGACAGGTCATCTGTCTTGTGGTTGTCCGATCGGAGAAGCACACCGCAG
>PXDE01000100.1 GCA_003566475.1 PVC group bacterium
GGTGGAACCACGGATGCACACGGATCAACACGGATGTGGGAAGGAAATTCGGGGGGGGGGAAGCCCCCCCCGTGGCCCGGGCTTCCAGCCCGGAGCCTGGGCGAGGAGAGCCCATGGCCGGAGCCCGGAAGAGAGCTTCGCCCTCGCCGGGCTCGGAGCCATGGCCGATCTCGCACAGGGCACGGGCTGGAAGCGCCGTGCCACGTCAGGCCCGCCGTCGAGCAGCGGCGGTTTCCACCCAATCCCCAATGACACCAATCCCCGATCCCACGCTCCTGTCTTCGCATATGCCTTAGGGCAGCACGGCAGTTGTATGGAAAGGGCGGCCGGCATGGAATACGCGAACGGAGAGCTCATCCGGGAAGGCGACCGCATCGAGCAGGGAACGACGACGAAGACGCGCCAACAGTGGCGATCCGCGGTGGAGGAACCACGGAAGAGCCTGGCGAGGCTCCCCCCCCACAACGGATCCTAGATCCGGCAGTTGACACCGACCAGGCCTGCTGCGACCCCTCCGGGGTCGGCCCCATTCTGGGGCACGAGATCCGGGGGTGTCGCTCCGCTTACCCCCGGCTAATGGCTGGAACCCCTACGGGGTGGAAGGGACTCATGCGACCCCGGCCTGTCCCGCCGTAGCCCGACGGGCGGAGGCGGAAGGGGTCGCAGCAGCCAAGTCTTGTCCGCCACGGCCGCCCGTTCGGGCATCGCCCATGGGCTGCGAGCACTGCACTTCGCGAGCGTTCGTCCAAGAGCCGGGGAGGTGCAGGTTCCGCAGCCATCTTCCCTCCTTTGCGCTCTCTGCGTTCTCTGCGGCTATTCGCCTGTACGAATCAGCATCCCGCGTTCCGCATACCGGCCTCACGGCCGCAACGCGGACGACGCCGATTCCGTCCTGACGGTCGCATCTGCAGCGGCCCGAAGGGTCGCGTTCCCATAGCCCAGCCCAGCGGGCTGGGTCCACATGACGAGAAGCGCATCCGGCCTGTAGGGCCGGGTTAGGCCAAGGCACCCGGCGCGACTGGCCGCTCCCATGCGCAGGCCATTGCCTATAAGGAAGTCCCGTTCTCCGGCGGTTCGGACGCCGGCTCGGGCTACGGCAGGCCCTGCTCGACGAGGCGGCGGACGACGGTGGCGGTGGGGAGGTCGTCCACCAGATCGACCTCGGTTCCGGTCTGGTGGCCGAGCGTGGAGAGAAAGGCATGCAGGAACGGATTCCGGACCCGGATGACCTCGGGCCGGGCCGGGATCTTGGCCAGCGCATGGAGGATCCTCCCGGGAATCTGGATCCAGAGGTCCAGCATATCCGTCTTGACGACGAGCATCTCGGTGAGGACCAGGGCCCCGGTATGCGCCTGGACCACAACCAAAAACCAGGGCTGCTGGCCCCGCCCCGGCCCGACGCGGGCGTTCGGGGGAAACACATCCACCTCCAGGGCGTCCGACAGGGCGGGGGCGTCGTTCACGACGTCGATCTCCTCCTGATGAAAGGCCAGGTCAAACCTCAACTCGTATGCGGCAATCTCCTCGGTGGTTTCGACGACCTCGGCTTCCGGCGAGGGCCCGTTCGGGCCCCGGACCAGGAAGGGCCCGTGTTCGGTGTCCCAGTCGAGCAGGCCGGGCTGCTCCTTCACGCGGGGGGCGACCTGGAGTAGCTGATCGAGAGCCAGGGTGAGGATCCGGGCCTCCTCGGCATCGACGTCCCACGGATACCATCCGGGGAGGAACCCGAGGAAGTGGGGCCAGCCTGCAGCGCCCCGCCCGCGGAGGTTCAGACGCCGGACAACCTCCTTCTCCTGGCGGCTCAGCTCGTACTTGGGGCCGAAGGTGGCCTGGATCTGCCGGGTCTCCAGGAGGAGACTCGCGTCGCCGAAGTCCGGAATCTCGTTCTGCATCCGCCAGTACTGGACCAGAGCCAGGCGGTCCGGATACACCGAGACCGCGCGGTAGGTTCCGAGATTGCCCATCACGCTGACGAAGCGCAGGTCTCCGCCGACGGGATCCCGCACGGCGAACATCTCGGTCTCCTCCATCCAGGTCCAGGGGGCCATGTCCGCCACCCGCAGGGCCGCCTCGAACAGGCGCCGGTAGTCCGGGAGCGACGGGGGCCGGTAGGGCGGAGGCGACGGTGCCGCCTCCTCCTTCCGGCCCGTCCGCTTCTTCGGCTTCGGTCGCTTCTTGGGCTTCGGTCGCTTCTTGGGGTTCCCTGCCATCCCCCGAGGTTACACCACAGGACCGGGGCCCCGGCAATACGGATCGGCCCAAAACGTTGCGGCGAGGGCCGGACGCGGGGGGGAGGGGTCAGTCCTCGTCCTCCTCCTCGTTGGGGGCGGCCGGGGCCGGGGCGCCGGGGGCGGCGGTGGCCATCCGCTCCTCGAGCTGCTCGCCGAAGTACTCCTCGACCGAGATGGGCTCGGCCAGGGGGACCAGCTTGATGTTGCGGTAGATCCCGAAGCCGGTGCCGGCCGGGATGAGGTGGCCCATGATCACGTTCTCCTTGAACCCGCGCAGGTAGTCGACCCGGCCCAGGGTGGCGGCCTCGGTGAGCACCCGCGTGGTGTCCTGGAAGGAGGCGGCGGAGATGAAGCTCTCGGTCTCGAGCGACGCCTTGGTGATGCCGAGCAGGACCGGGGTGGCCTCGGCCGGGCGCTTGCCCTGGGCCATGGCCCGCTGGTTGGTCTCCTGGAAGACCATCTTCTCGACCTGCTCGCCCCACAGGAACTCGGTGTCGCCGGGCTCGGTGATGCGGACCTTGCGCAGCATCTGGCGCACGATGATCTCGATGTGCTTGTCGTTGATCTCCACGCCCTGGAGCCGGTAGACCTCCTGCACCTCGTTCACCAGGTGCTCCATGAGCTCCTGGGGCCCGCAGACCTCGAGCAGCTCCTGGGGCACCACCGGCCCCTCGGTGAGCTGCTGGCCCTTGCGCACGCTGTCGCCCTGGTAGACCACCACGTGGCGGCCCATTGGGATGAGGTGCTCCTCCTCGCCCCCGGTGATGGGGTCGCGGACGAGGATCTTGCGCTTGCCGCGCGAGGAGCCCGCGAACTCGACCACCCCGTCGATCTTGGCGATCTCGGCGGCGTCCTTGGGCCGACGGGCCTCGAACAGCTCGGCCACCCGGGGCAGGCCGCCGGTGATGTCCTTGGTCCGGGTGGTCTTGCGGGGCGTCCGGGCCAGGGGCTCGCCCGCCCGCACGGTCTGGCCCTCCTTGACCATGACGTGGGCGGCGGCGGGAATGGAGTAGAAGCCCAGGGTCTGCGGCTTGCCGTCCTCGCCCTCGGCCACCAGCTCGATCTGGGGATGGAGATCGCCCTTGTGCTCCAGAATGACCGTCCCCTCGAGCCCGGACCCCTCGTCCACCTCGCGCTTGAAGGTGACGCCCTCGATGAAGTCGTGGAAGCGGATGACGCCCTGGTGCTCGGACAGAATGGGCACGTTGTAGGGGTCCCAGCGGACGAACACCTCGTCCTTCTTCACCTTGCCGCCGTCATCCACGGTGATGTTGGCGCCGATGACCAGGGTGTGGCGCTCGAGTTCGCGGCCCTCGTCGTTGTAGATGGTGAGGGCCCCGTTCTTGTTGAGCACGATGTTCTTGCCGTCGGGGGTCTTCACCGCGCGGAGTTCGGGGTCGTAGCGGACGATGCCCGCGTGCCGGGCCACGATCTGGGGCTGCTTGTAGACGGAGCTGGCGGTGCCGCCGATGTGGAACGTCCGCATGGTGAGCTGGGTGCCCGGCTCGCCGATGGACTGGGCGGCGATGATGCCCACCGCCTCGCCCAGGGCCACGCCGCGGGCGTCGGCCAGGTTGCGCCCGTAGCAGCGGGCGCACACCCCGTGACGCGATTCGCAGGTGAGGGCGCTGCGGATGCGCACGCTCTCCAGCCCGGCCTGCTCGATGAGGCGGCCCGCCGCCTCGTCGATCTCCTGGCCGGCCGCGACCAGGATCTCCCGGTTGCGGGGGTCGAGGATGTCGTCCACGGCGGTGCGGCCGAGGATGCGGCTGCGCAGGGGCACCAGGTCGCGCTCGCCCTCGGTGATGGCCGCCACCTCGATCCCGTTGAGGGTGTTGCAGTCCTGCTCGATGACGATCATGTCCTGCGACACGTCCACCAGCTTCCGGGTGAGGTACCCGGAGTCGGCGGTCTTGAGGGCGGTGTCGGCCAGCCCCTTGCGGGCCCCGTGGGTGGAGATGAAGTACTCGAGCACGCTCAGCCCCTCGCGGAAGCTGGAGAGAATGGGCCGCTCGATGATCTCGCCGCTGGGCTTGGCCATGAGGCCGCGCATGCCCGCGAGCTGCCGGACCTGGGTGCGGTTGCCCCGGGCCCCCGAGTCCACCATCATGTACACCGAGTTCACGGTGTCCGCGCCCTGGTTGTACTCCAGGGACCGGAACAGGGAGTTCGAGGCCTCCTCGGTGGCGTGGGTCCAGAGGTCGACCACCTTGTTGTAGCGCTCGCCGGGGGTGATGATGCCCTTGCGGTACTGGGTCTCGACCTCGGCGATCTGCCGCCGGGCGTCGGCGATGATCCGCTCCTTCTCGGGGGGGATGATCATGTCCACGATGCCGATGGAGATGCCGGCCCGGGTGGCCTGCTCGAAGCCCAGGGCCTTGAGCCGGTCCAGCACGGCCACGGTCTCGCGGTGGCCGGCGATCTGGTAGCACTGCCAGATGAGCTCCTCGAGGTGCTTCTTGGGCACCCCGCGGTTCACGAAGCCCAGGCTGGCCGGCCAGATCTCGTTGAAGAACACCCGGCCCACGGTGGTGGTGATGACCCGCACGTCCTTGCGCCCGTACTGGGTGTCGCGGCCGAAGTCGGGGTTACGAAACCGGAACCGGTCGTGGATGCCGAGCACGCCCTCGTCATAGGCCGCATGCACCTCGGCGATGTCGCCGAGGATGGGCAGCCGCTCCTCCTGGCCGCCGGCCTTGCCCGCCCGCTGGCTGAGCCGGTCCTTCTGGCTCTCCCCGGTGATGTAGTACACGCCGAGGGCGATGTCCTGAGACGGGGTGGTGATGGGCCGCCCGCTGGAGGGCGAGAAGATGTTGTTGGGCGCGAGCATGAGCAGGCGCGACTCCATCTGGGCTTCGATGGACAGGGGCACATGCACCGCCATCTGGTCGCCGTCGAAGTCGGCGTTGTAGGCGGTGCAGACCAGGGGGTGCACCCGGATGGCCTCGCCCTCGATGAGCACCGGCTCGAACGCCTGCACGCTGAGGCGGTGCAGGGTGGGGGCGCGGTTGAGCATCACGGTGTGGCCGCGGGTGACCTCGTCGAGGATGTCCCACACCTCGTCGGTCTCCTTCTCGATCAGCCGCTTGGCGCTGCGCACGGTGTGGCAGAGCCCCAGCTCCTTGAGCCGCCGGATGATGAACGGCTCGAACAGGGTGAGGGCCATCTTCTTGGGCAGCCCGCACTGGTGGAGCTTGAGGTCCGGCCCGATCACGATCACCGACCGGCCCGAGTAGTCCACCCGCTTGCCCAGCAGGTTCTGGCGGAACCGGCCCTGCTTGCCCCGGAGCATGTCCGAGAGCGACTTGAGGGCGCGGTTGCCGGCGCCGGTCACGGCCCGGCCGTGGCGGCCGTTGTCGAACAGCGCGTCCACCGCCTCCTGGAGCATCCGCTTCTCGTTGCGGATGATGACGTCCGGCGTCTTGAGCTGGAGCAGGGTGCGCAGACGGTTGTTGCGGTTGATGACCCGGCGGTAGAGGTCGTTGAGGTCGGAGGTGGCGAACCGGCCGCCCTCGAGGGGGACCAGGGGCCGGAGGTCGGGGGGAATCACCGGCAGCACCTCGAGCACCATCCATTCCGGACGGGTGCCCGAGCCCTTGAAGCCCTCCAGCACCTTCATGCGCTTGGTGAGCTTCTTGCGGGTCTGCTTGCTCCGGGTCTTGGTCATGTCCTGCTCGAGCTGCTGGAGCAGCTCGTCGAGCTCGATGCCGGCCATGAGGTCGCGCACGCCCTCGGCCCCCATCTTGGCCACGAACCCGTCGCCGTACTTGTCCTGGGCCTCGCGGTAGTCCTGCTCGTTGAGGAGCTGGCGGGCCTTGAGCGGAGTCTCGCCCGGATCCACCACCACGTAGTCCTCGTAGTAGAGCACCCGCTCCAGATCGCGGGCGCTCATGTCGAGGACCAGGCCCATCCGGCTGGGAGTGCACTTGAAGAACCAGATGTGCGAGACCGGCACCGCCAGCTCGATATGGCCCATGCGCTCGCGGCGCACCCGGGCCATGGTCACCTCGACCCCGCAGCGGTCGCAGACCACGCCCTTGTGCTTGATCCGCTTGTACTTGCCGCACGAGCACTCCCAGTCCTTGGTGGGGCCGAAGATGCGCTCGCAGAACAGGCCGCCCTTCTCGGGCTTGAAGGTGCGGTAGTTGATGGTCTCGGGGTTCTTGACCTCCCCGAAGCTCCAGGACCGCACCGTCTCCGGCGAGGCCAGGGTGATGCTCGCCCAGTCGAACCCGGTGTCCGCCTCGCCGCCCAGAAGCCGCGCCGCTTGATCAATCTGTGCCATGTGCCGTTCTCCCTTGGGGATGGGCGGTGCCTAGGACCGGCCCGCGTGATGGACCCGGATATCCAGGGCCAGGCTCTGCAGTTCCTTCATCAGCACGTTGAAGGACTCGGGCATGCCGGCCTCCAGCGTGTTCTCGCCCTTCACGATCGACTCGTAGATCCGGGTGCGCCCGGCCACGTCGTCGCTCTTGACGGTGAGCAGCTCCTGCAGGGAGTAGGCGGCGCCGTAGGCCTCGAGGGCCCACACCTCCATCTCCCCGAACCGCTGTCCGCCGTACTGGGCCTTGCCGCCCAGCGGCTGCTGGGTGACCAGCGAGTAGGGCCCCACCGCGCGGGCGTGGATCTTCTCGCTCACCAGGTGGTGGAGCTTCATCATGTAGATGTAGCCGACGACCACGGTCTGGTCGAACTTCTGCCCGGTGCGCCCGTCGTAGAGCACGCTCTTGCCCGTCTCGGGCAGTTGGGCCTTCTTCATGTAGCCCCAGATCTTGTCCTCGGAGATGCCGTCGAAGATCGGGGTGGCGGCATGGATGCCCAGCACGTGGCAGGCCCAGCCCAAATGGGTCTCCAGCACCTGGCCCACGTTCATGCGCGAGGGCACGCCCAGCGGGTTCAGCACGATCTCCACCGGCGTCCCGTCGGGCAGGAAGGGCATGTCCTCCTCGGGCAGGATCCGCGCCACCACGCCCTTGTTGCCGTGGCGTCCGGCGAGCTTGTCGCCCTCGGAGATCTTCGACTTCTTGGCGATGTAGATCCGCACCATGTCGTTGACGCCCGGGGAGAGCTCGTCA
>PXDE01000043.1 GCA_003566475.1 PVC group bacterium
CAGGCACAGGACATGCGCCCTCGTCCCGCCCTGCGGGAACAGCGAGGTACTGGCATGCATCCCGCATCCCGCATCCCGCATCGCCCCAGCCGTCTCACCCCTCATCCGGCTGAACCCAGCGGTTCTGCGGCGGGGACGGACCACCGATTGCCGGCAATCGATCACCGCCCCCCGCCCGGGATCCTCCGGCTACTCCCCCGGCACGTTCAGCCGGACCGGCCCCACCGCCTCGCTGGCCCCCTGGTCGCCGTCGTCGCTGCGGATGGCGACCACCCGGTAGAAGAGCGGATGTCCGGACGGGGCGAGAAAGTCGATCCATTCCGGCTGGTTCAGGTTATGGCCGGTGAGCTGCGGCGGGCGGTACACGATGGCGGTCCAGGGGCCGTCCCCGATCCGCCGGTCGACCCGATAGCCGATCTCGGCGTCGGTGGCGTCGGCCCAGCCAATGCGGACGGCGTCGCCTTCGTGGATCTCGGCGACGACGCCGACCGGGGGCCGAAGGTCTCCCGGAGGGTCTCGGGTGAGCGCGCCGGCGGTTCCCCGCTCGACCGCCTGGTTGGCCACCACGGCCATGTCGGAGGCCCGCCGGGGGCCGGAGACGGCCCCGACCTGGCCGGGGGTCCGGTTCCAGGCCGCGAGCAGGCCGTGAATGGCCACGCCGAAGCCGCCCATGTAGCTGGCCTTCCCCTCGCCCTGGACATGGACGTTGCGGGTGATGGCCCAGGACCGGATATGGGTGCCGTTGTGGAGCTGGCACAGGATGCCCTCGCTGTCGTTGCCGGGCTCGGAGAGCAGGTTGTCGTAATGGTTTCCATCGATCCACAGGTCGCGGCCGGCCATATCAAAGGCCCGGGTGTAGTTGTCGGAGATCATGCCGCCGCCGCCGGGCGAGCTCTCCACGAAGCCGTCGAGGGTGAGCGCCCACCCGCCCAGGCCGTAGGGATCCTGGCCGGTGCGCAGGGGCCGCCGGTCGTTGCGGTTGCCCCGCACCACCATCCAGCGCCCCGAGAGGTTGAACCCCTTGTGACCGTGGCTCTCCACCCGGTTGTCGAGCACGGCCACGCCGGGTTCGTGGAACCCCCGGTCGAAGTCATGGACCAGGGGTCCCTGGATCAGGGTGAGCAGATCCTTGTTCACATCGATGCCCATGGTGCGGCCGGGATCGAACAGCACGGGCCGGGTCCGGGTCTCGCCGATGAAGTAGGCGTTGCCCATGCCGCGCCCGTGGACGGGGCCGGTGCGCACGGTGGTCTGGTCGTGGACGAACGGCCCCACCTCAGGCAGGGGCAGGTGATTGTTGGCCACGAGCGCCCGCGAGCCGTAGACCGCGATCCGGCCCAGGTAGCGGGCCATGTGGAAGCCCTCGGGGCCGAACCCCTCCGGGGACTCCGGGCGGCCCATGGTGTCGAAGTCGTTGAGGAAGGCGGCCCGGTCGAGCCGGCAGCCGAAGACGAGCCGACCGGATCCCGCGCCGCGCAGGCGGGCGGCGTCGGCGTCGGCGCGGATGCCGGGGGCCACCGCGAACGGCGTGCCGTCGGGGTCGCGCCCGCCGTTGCTGCGGAGCACCACCGGCCCGGCCATGAACGGGTCGCCGGGATGGGTGCCGTCGGGCACGCGGTCCGCCCAGGCCGGCTTCACAAAGGCGCTGCGCCAGCTCCCGGCGGTGGCCCAGGTCGCCCCTTCGGCCCAGTCGAAGTCCGGCCCGAAAAAGACCACGCCTCCATCCAGGTGGACATGGCAGATCCCCACGTCGCGGACGTCGGCCAGACGCTCGCCGGGGGAGGGGAGGAGGCCGATCAGGTTCCAGTCCAGGGGTACCTCGCCGCCATCCCGCTCCTGGTAGCCGAGGACGAACCGGGTGCCCAGGCGGATGCCGTCCGCGCCCACGGCGCGGTCCTCTCCCCGCGGGGGCGGCTGGCCGCGGATCACGACGCCGGAGCGGAGCATCAGGCCCCGGCCGCCCGGGCCATGGGCGGGCCGGTCCGAGAAATCATACACGCCTGCCGGATAGTACAGGACCCCCCCGCCAGCGGCATGCAGTTCGTCGCGGGCGTTCTCAAACCGCTCGAACTCCGTGGCCCCGCGCCGGTAGGCGCTCATGTCGATCACCCGGTGCCAGGCGATGCGGTCCGTCCAGGCCGGATACCCTTCGGGGCCCGCGTAGAACGTGGCCACCGGATTGTCGGTGGGGGGTGCCAGGCCGGGCTCCTGGGCGGTCACCGGCAGGGCGGCCAGAAGCACCCAGGGCGTAAGCGTGCGGAGGGGAGTGGGCATGGATGGGTGGATGAATGGATGGGTGGATGGGAGGGAAGCGTACGTCCGGAATCGGGCGATGTCACTCTCGGCGGCCGGCGCATGGGAATGCCTTGCCAACGGAGTCGGGCCGGGCCACCATGCCCGCAGAACTTGAAACCGGACGGATGGAGGATTCTGGGATGGCGCGGACGTGGACGGTCGGAAGGGGATGGATCTGGATCGGCGCCGCCTGTGTGGTGGCCGGCTGTGCCTCCATGCCCCGCGAGCTCCCGGCCGAGTATTTCGTTCCCCGGCGCACCCTGGAGATCCGGGTGGTCAACGAGCTGGGGGCCCCGCAGATTCTGGATCGGACAGAGGTGTCGGCTGGCCAGGCCATGGAGCGACACGCCCGGAAGCGGGACATGCTCGCCGATCTGCGCCGCGAAACGGCGTCGGGGCTGCTCACCGACCATTTGGGGCGTGAGCTTTCCGAGACCTTCGACATCCGGGACCGGGACGCCGAGCTGGTGCTGAAGGTCACCGTGGACCGCTGGGGCTGGACGGTGAGCCGCGATCCGGATCAGGCCCAGCTTCTGGATCACCGCCTGTATCTGATGGGGATCGCGGTGATCGAGGACGTCCGCCGCCCGGACGAAGCCGTCTATCGGGGATTGATCCGGAGCGAGGCCCCGCTGGGATACGCGCCCACCCCGATGGCGGCCCAGGAGGCCTTCCCCTCCGCGGTGGTGAGGTTCGGCCAGGCGCTGACTCAGGACATCCTGGTCGGCCGGCCCCGCTGACGCGCTCCGCTCGGGTTAGGGGGCGGCTAGGGGGAGGCCAGCTTGTGCGCCGCCTGGTGGATCCCGGTCACCACGTGGGCCATCCGTGCGTAGTCGAGGGTGTCCGGAGTGTCGTGGCGGGTGTGGTAGTGGGGGTTCCGGTAGAAGGCGGTGTCGGTGACCATGAAGGCGGGAAGCCCCGCCCTCCAGAAGTTGAGATGGTCGGAGAAGTCCACCCCCGGCACCCAGCGGGGCACCCGGGCGGAATGGACGGGGAGCGGGCTGGCCCCGCGCATGGCCGCCTTGGCCCGCCGGAGCAGCCCGCCGCTGCCGAGGTGACCGACCAGAACGATGGAATCCCCCCGGCCCGGATAGAACAGGCGGAGCAGGGGCATGGGATAGCGCTGGCTTCCCGGCTCGTCGGAGAAATAGCCGATCATCTCCAGGACGATGGCGACCTCCAAGGCGTCCCGGGCCTCAGCGTCCAGGGCGGCCACGAACCGGGCGCTGCCCATGTTCGGGGTGCGGAAATGCGGCGGCTCCTCGAGGCAGAAGGCCACCAGGTGGACGGGCCGCGCCGGAGGGTGATCGCGGAACAGGCGGGCCAGTTCGAGCAGCCCGGCCACCCCGCTGGCGTTGTCGTCGGCCCCGGGCAGGGCCGAGAAGGTGTCGTAGTGGGCGCCCACGATCACGGCGGCCGGGCCTTCGGGCCCCGCCTCGCCGATCACGTTGAAGTACGTGGACCGGCCCACCTCGAACGGCTGACGCCGGGTCCGCAGGCCGGCGGCGGCGAACTCGTCTTCGATCCAGTCGGCGGCCCTGGCGAGATTGTCCGGACGCATGTCGTGGCGGGGGAAGAAGTCGTGGACCAGGGTGCGGACATCCGCCTCCAGGCGATCCGGACGCGCGGTCCCGGGCCCCGGGGCCAGCCGCCGGCAGGAAGGTTGGGCGATCATCAGCCAGAGCAGGAAGATGGCCCCCGCCAGCCCGCCCAGGATCCGGAGCAGGCGGAACCAGACCTGGCGTCGTACGGCGGGAGGGAAGAGCGATGCGGTAGGCATACCGGATGGTCCACGCCGACGCCCGGATCGTCAAGCCGGGCCGAGCGCCGGGCGGGGCGTCGCGCCTTCGTTGACCGATGCCAGGCACCTTGGTAGCCTGCCCGTCGATCCGGAGTCACGGCCATGCCCCTCACCGACACCCACTGCCACCTTCACCTCTACGAAGACCCCGACGCGGTGGCCCGACGCTCCGAGGGCAGGGGCATGGGCATTGTCTCCCTTCCCACCGGTCCTGACGAGTTCGCCACCGTCCGGGATCTGGCCGCTCGGGTTCCCTTCGTGCATGCGGGCGCGGGGCTGGTCCCCCAGCGGGCCCGGGAATGCCTCGGCCGCCTCGACGAGGTGGTCGACGCGGTGCGGGCGACCCGGTGGGTGGGGGAGATCGGCCTGGACGGGGTGACCGATGATGCCGAAGACCGGGCCGCCCAGCGCGCGGTATTCGACCGGCTGGTCGCGGTGGCGGCGGAGCGGGGCGACGCGGTGCTCAGCGTCCACTCGCGGCGGGCCGAGGCGGACGTGATCGACCGGGTGGGGCAGGGGTTTCCGGGCACGGTCATCCTTCACTGGTTCAGCGGCGGCCCCCGCTGGCTCGACCGGGTCGGCCCGTGCGTCTGGTTCTCCGTGAATCCGGCCATGGCCGCGTCGAACCGAAGCCGCCCGTTTCTGGAGGCGCTGCCCCGCGAGCGCGTCCTGCTGGAGAGCGACGGCCCCTTCGTTCACCACGGCGACCGTCCCGCCGAACCGTCGGATCTCCACACGGTAGTCGAAGCCCTCCGCCGGATCTGGAGCTTGTCCACCCGTGACGCGATGGCCCAGCTCGTTTCCAACGAGGCCCGGGCCCTGGCCCCGGGACGCCGGGACGGGGCTCCCTAGGCCGGCCATACGTGGCCGAGCACACTCACGGCATGGTGTGAGCGCCCTGCGCACCCTCCACCCGTCCGGAATTCGCGTCCATTGGCGTTCATTCGCGGTTCAGAACGTACGTGGAGGCTGAATCGTTCTGCCGACGCGAAAAACCCGCCCCGCGCGGACGCGGGGCGGGCAGCGGCGGGAGGTCCGCGATCGGGAGCGCCCTACTTGATGAAGAGCATCTCCTGATAGGTCGGCAGCGGCCAGAGATCGTCGGAGAGCAACGTCTCGAGGTGGTCCGCCACCGCGCGCGCCGCATTCATGGCCGGGATCACATGGTCGCGGTAGTGACGGGCATGGTCGAGGGTGTCGCCCTCGGCCTCGTGCCGGAGGGTGTCGCTCAGCTTGGCGATGGCATCCTCCAGGGCGGTCACCAGCGCGCACACCTTGTCCAGGGACGTGGTGTCGGAGACCTTGCCGGCGGAGGTCAGCGCGGCGGCCGTGGAGGCCAGCTCCCCCTGGTACCGGTAGGCGGCGGGCAGGATCATCGTCTTGGCGATGCTCAGGGTGAGCTTGGCCTCGGTGGCGATGTCCTTGGCATACCGCTCCAGATAGATCTCGCGGCGGCTGGCCAGCTCGCGCCGGGTCAGCACCTTGTACTTCTCGAACAGCCGGGCGAACTCGGGCCGGGTGACCTCGGCGTGGGCGTCCACGGTGTTGCGCAGGTTGGGCAGACCCCGCTTCTCCGCCTCGGCGTGCCACTCCTTGGAGTAGTTGTCTCCATTGAAGATCACCGCCTTGTGCTCCTTCACCACCGCCTGCAACACCTTCTGCACGGCCGCGCTGAGCTTCTTGGGGTCGCCCTTGGTGGCCTTCTCCAGCTCGGTGGCCATGTGGTCGAGGCTCTCGGCCACGATGGTGTTGAGGATGACCAGCGGCCCGGAGATGGACTGGCTGGAGCCCACCGCCCGGAACTCGAACTTGTTGCCGGTGAAGGCGAACGGGCTGGTCCGGTTGCGGTCGCCCGCGTGCTTGGGCAGGGGCGGCAGGGTGTCCACGCCCACGGTGAGGGTCCCCGCCTTCTTGGACGCCTTGGCGCCGCCCTTCTCCAACTGCTCGAACACGTCGGCGAGCTGCTCGCCGAGGAAGATCGAGATGATGGCGGGCGGAGCCTCGTTGGCCCCCAGCCGGTGGTCGTTGCCGGCATGGGCGATGGCCGCCCGGAGCAGGGCCGCGTTCTTGTGCACGGCCCGGATCACCGCCGCGCAGAACACCAGGAACTGCATGTTCTCGTGCGGGGTGTCGCCCGGCTCCAGCAGGTTCATGGTGTCGGTGCCCAGCGACCAGTTCAGGTGCTTGCCCGACCCGTTGACCCCCGCGAACGGCTTCTCGTGGAGCAGGCAGGCCAGCCCGTACTTCTGGGCCACCCGCTGCAGGGTGATCATCACGAGCTGCTGATGGTCGGCGGCCACGTTGGCGTTCTCGTAGACCGGGGCGATCTCGTACTGGCTGGGGGCCACCTCGTTGTGGCGGGTCTTCACCGGCACCCCGAGCTTGAACAGCTCGCGCTCGACCTCCAGCATGCAGGCCAGCACGCGCTCCGGGATGGCCCCGAAGTACTGGTCCTCGAACTCCTGGCCCTTGGCCGGCGGGGCCCCGAACAGGGTGCGTCCGCACAGCGAAAGGTCGGGCCGGGCGAAGAAGAAGTGGCGGTCGATCAGGAAGTACTCCTGCTCGGGGCCGGCCGTGGCCAGCACCATGTCCGGGTTGGCGTGGCCGAAGAGCTTGAGGATCCGCTGGGCCTGCTTGTTGAGGGCCTGCATGGAGCGGAGCACCGGGGTCTTCTTGTCCAGGGCCTCGCCGGTCCAGGAGCAGAACGCGGTGGGGATGCAGAGAATGGTCCCGTTGGGGTTCTCCAGAATGTAGGCGGGGCTGGTCACGTCCCAGGCGGTGTAGCCGCGGGCCTCGAAGGTGGCCCGGATGCCGCCCGAGGGGAAGCTGGAGGCGTCGGGCTCGCCCTGGATGAGCTGGCTGCCCGTGAACTCCTGGATGGCCCCGCCCGCCCCGTCCGGGGAGAGGAAGCTGTCGTGCTTCTCGGCGGTCTGGCCGGTCAGCGGGTAGAACACATGGGCGTAGTGGGTGGCCCCCTTCTCGATGGCCCAGTCCTTCATGGCCGAGGCCACCGCGTCGGCCACGGTGGCGTCAAGCTTCTCGCCCTTGCGGATGGTTCGCAGCAGGGCCTTGTAGGTGGTCTTGGGCAGCCGGTCCTTCATGATCGCGTCGCTGAACACGTTGGATCCGAAGATCTGCCGGGCCGGCGTCTCCAGGAAGTTCAGCGGGGTGCCGGCGGGGGTGTAGGTGGTGACC